>CAYOXK010000114.1:456-7738 GCA_964407915.1 uncultured Gammaproteobacteria bacterium | reverse complement strand
ATAATCACGAGACGCAGTTAATAAATGTTTAGATAAACTCACGCGAAACACCCTACACACTGAAGCAAATTTTAAGTGGCTTGAGTGTAGCAGACCTTACTCTGTTATGCTCGTCAGGCCCTTAGCGACACGCAAGCGACTATGCCTTCACGAAAAACATGGGCCATTGTTCCGCAAATTTCGATAAACTCCAGCGAACCGAGATTAATTAAGGAAGAGACAATTGAAAATGGTTAGTAAAACTCGCCTTGCTCTACTGCTATTGATCGCAAGTGCTGCCCTACTCACGGCGTGCGGTCAAACCGTTGGGACGGAATGCGAAATTAGTGGTAGCGGCTTTCATGCGAAAGACCCCTGCGCGCATCAATGCCTATCTAGATGGTCGGTAAACTGCCCGAATGATCTTCGGATTAGCCCTAAAGTGTGTACGGGTAAAGCAGGGTGTACCCCGGGTTCTTGTGGGCCCGGCCTAGCTTGTTACAGTTTTGACGACCCCTTCGAAGAGCGTAGTTATTGCGTACCCGATAAGCTCTGCGGCGACGACTTAAGCCCTGCGCAACTACTTCAATGGGAGCATGATTCAGCGGCTACAGCTTTGGCCCTGCGCGAGAAATATGCAGCTAAACAAGCTAAGCGCACGAATCAAGTCACCAAAGAAGCGCCTGCAGATGAAGAACGAGACAAAACCGAACTAGAGAAATAGCAGGCCTGCCTGATTTACGTCTGCTACGGTTAACGTTCGCGGATGCTAGGGCTTGGGTAATCGAACACGAGACACTTGCTGTTCGCGCACTTTATTGTCATAGTTTATGACATATAAAGTAACGATCAGGACCGGCCCGTGCGCCCAACACTTTTCAAATCCGATATTTCCTATTTTAGCGGCAAACTTGAGGCCTACCTACGTTATCGCGGCATCGACTACGCTGCAGTAGATGTTACCGCACACACTTTGCGATATCTCGCACAGCAAACCGGCATTGGCAAAATGCCAGCCCTCAAGCTGCCTGATGGTCGCTGGTTGTTTGACACCACGCCAACCATCCAATGGCTTGAAATGCAGCAAGCTGAGGATGTTATTACGCCCAGCGATCCTGCGCTGGCCTTCTTCGCGCTCTTAATCGAAGATTATGCCGACGAATGGTTGTGGAGACCTGCCATGTGGTGGCGCTGGGTGCCGAAACTGTCACGTCGCACAGTCGGCTACAAAATTGGTAAAGAGATCATCAATCCATTTTTAGCGAGCCCAGCCGGGTGGTACTTTGCGCACCGCCAATTACGCGAGTGGGTATGGGGTGACGGGGTAAACCGAGACAATTCTGCGCAGGTACGCGATATGCTTTTTCGCGAGTTTGAGTTACTTGAACCGCTGCTCGCCAGTCGTCCCTTTTTACTCGGCCAGCAGCCATCAATCGCGGATTTTGGCTATTTCGGTCCTATGTTCCGTCATTTTGGTAACGACCCAGATCCCGCTGAGGTGATGCGCCGCGAAGCCCCCAATACCTATGAGTGGGTGGCGCGCCTGTGGAACACACGGCAGCAAAACCTAAATACCCCACCGACCTGGTACTGGCCAAAGGAGACTTTTTGGCAACCACTTTTATGTCGCATCGCCCAGGACTACTTACCCTACCTGCATCAAAATGCCCTCGCGTATCAACGCAGAGTGAGTCGCTTTGATTTCGTGGGCAAAAATCTGCAGTTTCCTGGCACTCGAACGACCAACTATCGCGTTTGGTGTCGCGAGCAACTGCAATCAGCGTGGGCACGGCTCGATGATAATGCTCAGGCGCGGCTCGACCAGCTATTTAAGGCATCGGGTGGGCTGTCTGCATTACATTTAGATGGACGAATTGAATCTGGGTTAGATGCGCAACTGCAGCTACCCCACACTCCTGCCGGCACAGGGCATCGAGTACCCCTCACCACACGATTGTTCGGGCAACCTCGAAACTAGTATGCGGCGTTGTAGCACAAAAAGTATCCGACGCTAACAACCTCGCGACCAAAACCAGATAGTTTTCTGGCCTGAGCGATTAAAGGCGGGCACCCACACTTTTTCAGATAAGCCGCCTGCTCCGCTTTCGCACGGATGACTCAAATGAAATGCCAGTTGCACCCAGTATCCGGAAGCGGTCTCTCGCACTTCGTAAATCTCTACTGGAATCTCTTCTGAACTTCTTTCAGGGTCGAAAAACGGTGATTTTTGCGCATATCCAGTAGGTGTAAGCGAGCTGTACTCCACTCCATCCCATGCTGAATTCAAATACGCCAAGCGCTTAGGCAGAAGCTCAGCTAATGACAGAAAAGTACGCTCGGAATCCTCCTGGATCCATCCAGAGTCAACCGGCTGACCTCGCAGCTTCACCCGCAACCAACCGTCTCTACGCCCAAACACCACCGCAGCTCCAGCCTCATAACTATATGCCTCTGATTCAAAATGCACGGGCTTCTGGGGGCGAGCAACCACTTGACTATTGGCATTGGCCTCTCGATAAACGTCAACCGCTTGCCCAGACTCCGAGGCACGCAACCCGCCGGTTTCGCCTGCTCCATAAACAGTCGGAAGCAACACGAGTCCTATTGCTTGATCTTCGGCGGGTCGAGACTGTGGCCATTCTTGGGCAGGACTAGAAGTGGCGCAAGCGCAATTCTCCTGACATGACTGCTTGAACTGCGTGTAGGCCGAGTAACCATCCAGTACAGTTTCACGGTAGATAATACCATTTTGTTCGACGTCCCAAATAACATCCTCAAACGTCACCCTCCCCCACATGACACGCATATACAACAATTTTTCTGAAATCCATACTGGCATAACTGGGCTAGCCACATCGGCGAAGCTTAAGGTATGCCAGCGCCCCCCTTCTACATCAACAACCACGCGATGTCGCCAAGGCGATGCATCGGCCTCGTCAATCACCTGATTCCACAGGCGATAAGCTCTGTTCGGAGCAATCAAGTCGGGAGAGGTCTTAGTCGCTAACTCAATGCCTATGGATGGTTGCAACAATCCCACTTCGATTTGATCTGCTGAGCCCACGTCGAGTTTACCCGCGTGGTACAGACGCGGGCTGTCCCAACAAGATGGCGGTGTATGAAAATGGCTCTGTTGTGCTTGCGCAGCAGCAACTGAGAACAGCAACAAAAGGCATCGTGCCAAAAGCTTCGTCGCCCACAGTTTTTGTGAGTGCAGCAAAGCAGGTTTCACTTTGCCACAAATAAACGCTTTACTGGAATTCACGGATAAAAATATCCCAAAAAGTCACAAACATTGCGGCCACTAATGGTCCGATCACAAAACCATTCATTCCAAATAACACAAAGCCACCAAGCGTCGATAACAAGACCAGATAGTCAGGTAATTTTGTGTCGCGCCCCACCAAAATAGGCCGCAATACATTGTCAACCAAACCGATCACCCCAGCGCCAAACCCAATTAAAACCAAGCCATCAAACCAAGCACCTGTCGCCAACAAATAAATGGCCACAGGTAACCAAATCAAACCAGCCCCGACCACTGGGATCAGCGACAGTAGAGTCATGATCACACCCCACAAAAAGGCCC
This sequence comes from uncultured Gammaproteobacteria bacterium, assembly GCA_964407915.1. Taxonomy (GTDB): domain Bacteria; phylum Pseudomonadota; class Gammaproteobacteria; order Arenicellales; family Arenicellaceae; genus Arenicella. The sequence continues at coordinate 4,170 of CAYOXK010000114.1, read as the reverse complement.
CCGGTATGCCAAGTGCCCAAAAGATAATGCCGCCTAGGCTACCTTGCACCGCTGCCACTACTAGGTTGCCCTTGACCGTCGCACGCGTCACTTCAGCAAATTTGTTGAACAGCAGATATTCCCGCTCATCGCCCAAGGGCAAGGCTCGAACCATCAAATTGATGAGGTATGGACCATCGCGTAACATAAAAAAAGTCACATACAGCATCAGCACTAGGCTGATAAAAAACTGTAACGTGCCCTGCCCCAATGAAATGGCATTTTGCGCAACAAAGCGGCTCGCGGTAATGGCTCCTCCTGCAAGCTGCTCCTTGACACTGGATAAATCAACACCGATACGATCGAGTACATCTTGAATAATGGGAAATCCTTGGCGTATTCGATCAATCCACGCGGCTGGGTCGATCTCACCACTCTCTAAACGCTGATACAAATAGACGCCTTCTTGAAAAAAGGAACCGACCACATAGAGGACGGGCACCACCCCGATCACCATACAAATTGTAAGCGAGACCAAGGCAGTAAAGTTTGGCCAAGCACTCCAACGCGCCACTAAACGACGGTGCATGGGGTAAAACAACAAGGCAATGACACATGCCCAAAACACTGCACCAAAGAACGGTTTCAGCAACCACAAAAATAGCAAAGTAACTGCAATCAACAGAAGGTAAAAGGTACGACGTTCTAAATTCGGATCCATGCTGCTCTCCTAAATGAGCGTATTGTTTAAACTGGGACCACAAATAGCATCTGTTGCCAAGCTTGAATAAGACCTAACGCAAGAGCGCTTCAGGATTCAAGGCGAGAGAGAACAACTGAGTTAGCACGATGGCGGTACGCCGCTCAAAGCTACTTTAGTCTGTGGATTGCCTTGGATGATACACCGTGACGAGCACAGAGGCATCCGATAGCGCGGCGAGAGCGTGCATTTGACCACCCTCTAAATACACTAAATCGCCCGTCGCCAACTGCTTAATGTCTTCCTGGCCAATGCGCAGCTCGATTAGTCCTTCAAGACACTGTACGGTGATCTCGCCCGGCACCGCATACTCACTGAACTCTTCGCCTTTACGTAAAACCACCCGAAACACTTGTAAGTTCTGGGATCGCAGCAGATTGACATTGATTGCATCCTGCAATTCCTTGCCTAATGGACGAACACTTACTATTTCGCCCGGCCGTGCATGTTGAAGAGCCATACATACCTCCCAGAGTTATTTTGTCACCAGTCTACTTAAAATTAACATGCCGCGCAAAGCATCGGCATCGGGGGACAGTTCCCAATTTCAGAACGAATAGAAATCCATTTGCTAGCTAAACCATCACGCTTCTTAACATCTCTCGAAGTGCAGCATAATGCACTAAAGAGCTGCCACCAACGAGCCGCGATGACAAGAGAGCTACGCCGATCGAAGAGCATCCCGTTGCATCCAGCCCAATAGAAAACGCAAAGCCGACCTATACATCCAAATCAAGGACTCGGTAAGCCAAGGAATTGAGGACAAATCTAAATATGCAGCCCACCAGCGGTGTGTACAACATACGTTCCAGCATCTATACACCGCTGTTGCGCGAACTCATGATCTCGCACATAGATCGTGTTGCCACCGCGTCGAATCGAATCAGCCAGTTCCAATCTACGCGTTTTCGGCGAATAGCGTACTGGCGTAAAGCCTTGTGCTTTAATAATGGCATGGGTGTCTACATCGCTAACACCGAACTGCTTGCCGTACCCATCTAATTCGATCACAAGGGCCGCTACATTATGATTAGCGAAAAAATGTTGGCCCCCAGCTAAAACAAAAGCTTCGTAGCCTTCAACGTCTATTTTCACCACGGTACACACCGTCGGAATAAACTCATCATCAAGGGTGGTCACTTCTACTTGTGTTACATCCTTGTTTTTGGGGTCCGTATTCACACGGTTCATGCAATTAAGTGCATTGGTGAACTCAAGTTTTCCCGGCCGGTCGGCCAAACCTTTGTTCTGCGCATTAACACGATGAGTAATTTGATTTAGTTCCAATTGATCTAACAATCCTTGGAACGTATCTGGAATAGGCTCAAAACATGTGGATTGGCAGCCTACCACCCCACTCGCTAACACTGTGTAGGCGCCCACGTTTGCACCGATGTCAAAAAACGCATCGCTTTGGCGCAAAAAATGGAGCACGAAGGACATGTCCTCGTACTCAATTAGGCCGCAATACAGATTACCCGTTAGTCCCGTTTCCCCTTTTCGAACCATTAATTTGCTGTCGTTCACCCAAGCAATGATGGCGGGCGAGCGGGTAAAAACCGACCGCACCTGCCATTTTAGAAAAGCGAGTAGTGCCGCCGTCTTACGTCGCGAATTGAGCGGATGGCCCAGAATAAAAGAAAGTGTTTGAGAAAGGGATTTGAACATTGCGCACCCATCGCCCTCGAAGGAGAACCATTGAATCCAATCACGACAAATTGATAGCTCCGACAACGAAGCACAGCCGTTACCTATATGTTAGCCGCTAGTCTCAAACAACACTTCAGGATTCATCATGGCTTTGATTTCTAGAACATTGCCGTTTGGGTCTTCTATGAAAAACGTTTCTTGTTCAAATCGCGAACCAGCAAATCGACGATAAGGTTTGTCGGTATAGTCCAACCCCGCGGCTTCGATACGGTTTTTAAGCGCCGCAAAGTCCTGCGGCTCTAAATGAATGCCAAAATGCGGAACGCTTACAGCGCCCATGTCTACGTGATGTCGTTCGGTTTCGACGCGAGATTCGGTTTGATGCAAGGTCAATTCATTGCCCCAAAAATTAACATCAACCCAATATCCAGCCTCGCTGTTGCCTGTAGTACAACCGAGAATATCAGTATAAAAAGGTAGCGTGGTCGCCAGATCTCCGCCGGGTACGGCTAAATGAAACGTATTTGATTTGCTCATTGTAGTAGTAACTTTAGTGCATCTTAGCGCGCAAGGATTTGGCATTGCATTGCGTTACAATGCGGTAGCGCGAAGACGCGTGAATTTTAATGCGCTTACGATACAACATTCGCCCTAGCGAATCACGATAGACGTAACACTTCTTCGGCTTTTTTACCGCCAACCCTGCTCGAGCTAGGTCAATCGCTGTAGCGCTATTATCTCATCGAGCGCCTATTGCTTCTGCTCTTGCAGAGCTTGATTAGCCCGTACCTGATCCAAAAACGCCCTCTTTTGCGCATCGGGAACTGAACTCAACCTCATTTCATCTATGAATTGCGCATACGCACGCATCGCGGCCTGCGGCTTAATCTCGGTCAATTTAATATTGGCGCGTAAATTGGGGTTAGCTTGGTTGATGAGCTTAATCAGCTGGTCTTGCTCAAAAGCGCGGGCATACAAATTTCCGCGTGAATAACGCACCAACTCGCGGTCAAGATCATCAAAACTCCACCCAAAAGCTTTATTCAATGCGCTCTCTGGAGAGTCCCCGATTTGTAAAATGTTCAAATAGCGATTTAAGCGTTCTTGATACTCTTTGGACGATTGAAAAAAATGCACCGTCATAAAAGCGCGTGCATAAAATTCGTTCGTCGCACTAAGAAATTGAAAATCTGTGGCAAACGCCTCGCGCGCGGGCATACTGTCGCGCTGCAGAAGATCACTGGTCTGGTAACTTCTTATGCCGCCACCTGCATTGAACAGTTTTCCGAGTCGGCCCGCAAGCGCTTGAATATCACCGAGCAGAA
>CAYOXK010000114.1:0-446 GCA_964407915.1 uncultured Gammaproteobacteria bacterium | reverse complement strand
AGCAGAATCTTGCTTCTTTTCTCCGAAATGTGATCAAATTCGATCACCTGCTATTGGTTTAACCGCGACGTCCACATTATCCGTGCACAATAATTTTAATATTGAGGGTTTTGACGGCCAATGGTGGGACCGCGCCAACGTTGCAGTTTTTGATGGCTCAAATAGAGATGCGGTTAGCCCTAGCGGTGGTCGTGGTTATAATGCTTCTGGCTCAGGCGCATCTTGTGTGACAGCCAACCAAAGTGGCTGGGCTAGCTCGGCGGACACGTGGGCCGCAAGCACTTGGTCGGCCGCCGCACTCGGCGCAGCCAACCACCTTGACTCAATAGTCAATCTCGATATTGCTTATGGCACCGATGAAATCTTCTCGGGTAAGGGCTTTTGGTTTGATAAAGTTACTTTGACCGATATAGAACTACTAATAGAGGACACGCAAGCAAAGACCT
>CAYOXK010000113.1:0-7750 GCA_964407915.1 uncultured Gammaproteobacteria bacterium | reverse complement strand
AATAATCGCGCGTTATACCCAGGACGTAAAAAGCGCAGTTCGTCGCCGCTTTCGTAACTCACCGACTCATCCGATTCGCTTAAAAGCTCCTCCATCACACGCGCATTGTCGAGCATGCGCTGCCGAGGAGTTGCATCGAGCCGCGGGCGAAACGGTGCTATGCGCGTTTGCTTGAGGGGTTTGACTCCCTGCCCAAGCAACTTTTGCATTGCATTTAATGCGTCCTTGTCGGTTTTAGACATGCCAGTGCCTGAATGCTTCTATAGGGTCAATGGCAACACGCTCAGCAAAAAGCGTGGATTGCCAGATACTTTAAATTGCGTGCGCGCTGCGCGGTTAACCCGCGTTCTTTAAATAGCGATCGGCATCCAAGGCCGCCATGCACCCTGATCCAGCCGAGGTGATCGCTTGTCGATACACGTGATCCATTACATCACCACATGCAAATACGCCTGGAATGCTTGTAGCGGTGGCATCGCCGGCCGTGCCGCTCTGCACTTTTATATAGCCGCCGGCCATGGCGAGCTGGCCTTTGAAAATATCAGTATTAGGCGAATGCCCAATCGCAATAAATACACCGTCTACATTGAGTTCTTTAGTGGCTGTGGATTGTGTGGCCTGTAAACGCACGCCCGTAACGCCCATGGTGTCACCAAGTACTTCGCTGAGCGTATGGTTCCATTCGATGGAGACATTGCCGTTGGCCACCTTGTCCATAAGATGGTCAATGAGAATGGCTTCGGCGCGAAACTCATCACGGCGGTGTACCACGGTAACGTGCGAAGCAATGTTCGACAAATACAAGGCTTCTTCAACGGCTGTGTTGCCGCCGCCAATCACGGCGACCGGTTTGCCTTTGTAGAAAAAGCCATCACACGTGGCACAGGCTGATACGCCTTTGCCTTGAAACGCCGTTTCTGACTCTAAGCCTAAATACTTTGCGGATGCCCCTGTGGCAATAATTAAGGCATCGCATGTGTACACACCGGCATCGCCTTCAAGCGTGAAGGGCTTATTGTGCAATTGCACGGTGTGAATATGGTCAAAAATAATTTCTGTGTCAAAACGCTCAGCGTGACGTAGCATGCGCGCCATCAACTCGTTGCCATCCACGCCTTGATCGTCGCCAGGCCAATTGTCGACTTCGGTGGTCGTAGTAAGCTGCCCACCTTGTTGCATACCCGTAATCAAAACCGGATTTAGGTTTGCGCGTGCAGCATAAACCGCCGCGCTATAGCCCGCTGGACCCGATCCGAGGATCAATACGCGACTGTGTTTAGGGGTGCTCATGGTGCTTCTCCTGAAGTCAATGCGAATAAAATTATAGAGGATTAAAATGCAGCGTTGCGCTGGCGTCACAAGAGCCTGATTCTAAAGCACTGGGGCTGAGTTTCAATACATCCTTTGCACGCGTGTGACGAATCTGCAAATCCGCATTACGCGGGGCTAAGTCGGGTGTCATTGTTGAGTGAACGCGATAGAATAGCCGTTTACGATTTACCGCAGTTACAGTATGGCGCAAGCTAAGAAAAGACCGTTGAAAAAATCAGACGACCGCTTGGTGTCACCACGCGTACGGCAACTAAGCTCTGAGATCGTCGTGGTGTTGTGCATTTTTGTCGCATTGTATGCGCTCGTGTCTTTGCTGACCTACGATGTAACTGACCCTGGGTGGTCGCATAGTGGTGGAGATAAAGACCAGCTCAGCAATTGGGGTGGTTCGGTAGGTGCGCACTTTGCCGACATGATTTTGCATGGATTTGGTTATGTCGCGTACTTAGTGCCCATGATGATTATTTTTATTGGTTATCGGTTTTACCAGAACCGTCATGCGCCAATCGACCCCTCTTATCTGCCCCGGGCGCTAGTCACAACCGGCTTCTTTATGACGGTAATGGCGGGTTGTGGGTTGGAAAACCTGCATTTTGCTCACCTCGCAGTTGAACAACCGTTTAGTGCCGGTGGTTATCTCGGTGACTGGCTGAATTCAGGGCTACTAGCGTTGTTTGGCAATATTGGGAGCACCTTGCTTTTGGTGGGGATGTTTTTAACCGGTGTGACTATTTTCACTGGCTTGTCTTGGTTTAGTTTAATGGACTATATCGGTGAACGCATTTTCGCGCTTATCGACTTTGTGAAGGAGCAGCGTGAACAGCGAGAGGATCGTGAGATTGGCGAAAAGGCGCGTATTGTGCGGCGCGAGGCGGTCTCGGAGTTTAATGATAAAGTTAAAATTTCGCCTACGATCATGCCCAAAATTGCGCCTAAACTGGCCAGCGCAGACAGTGGCCGCATAGAGCGCGAAAAGCAAACTTCGCTGTTTGATTCGATGCGCAGTACGAGTAGTACTTTGCCTGCGTTATCGCTACTCGATCCGCCCGACCCGCAAATGGCGGGTTATTCTGATGAAGAGCTGAATGCCTTGTCGGTGTTGTTGGTGAAAAAGCTCGCCGACTTTAATGTGCCGATTGATGTGGTGAGCGTACATCAAGGCCCGGTTATCACCCGCTTCGAGATTGATCCTGCGCCGGGCATTAAAGCCGCAACGATTACGGGATTGGCGCGTGATTTGGCGCGTGCGATGTCTACAATGAGCGTGCGCGTGGTTGAGAACATTCCAGGCAAATCCTACATCGGTATAGAAATACCGAATGAATCACGCGAAGTAGTGCGCTTAGTTGAAGGGCTCTCATCCAACGAGTTTGAAAATATGTCCTCGCCACTAGCGCTGGTGTTGGGCAAGGACATTAGTGGTAATACCGTCATAGCTGACCTAGCCAAGATGCCGCACTTGTTGATTGCAGGCACCACAGGTTCAGGTAAGTCAGTGTGTATTAATGCGTTGATCGTCAGTTTGATCTACAAGGCAACGGCCCAGCAAGTGCGTATGATCATGATCGATCCTAAAATGCTGGAACTGTCAGTTTACGAAGGTATTCCGCATTTATTGGCACCTGTCGTCACCGATATGAGCGAGGCGGCCAATGCGCTGCGCTGGTGCATAGTAGAAATGGAGCGCCGCTATAAATTGATGTCAGAACTTGGCGTGCGTAATCTAGCGGGATTTAACCGCAAGGTGCGACTCGCGCACGAAGCGGGCCAGCCAATTTATGACCCCTTAGCTCGCGAGGGCGACGTTCCTGAAGAATTGATCGAGCTTCCATGTTTGGTGGTTATTATTGATGAGTTGGCCGATTTGATGATGTCAACGGGCAAAAAAGTTGAGGAATTGATTACACGTTTGGCACAAAAAGGTCGGGCTTCGGGCGTGCATCTTATTCTAGCTACGCAACGGCCTTCGGTAGATGTGATCACTGGCCTATTGAAAGCCAATATACCAACCCGAATCGCGTTTCAGGTGTCCTCGAAAGTGGATTCCAGAACAATTATCGACCAGATGGGTGCGGACATGTTGCTCGGTCATGGCGATATGCTGTTCTTGCCTCCTGGCACGAGTACACCGGAGCGAGTGCATGGAAGTTTTGTCTCAGATAAAGAAGTGCATGCGGTGGTGCAATCACTGCTCGGTGGGGAGCCGCCTGACTATGATCATTCGATTTTAACGGCGCCACGCGAAGTGAATGATGCGTTGCCGAGTGCGTTCCGAGATGACAACGCATTCAGTGACCCAGAGAGTGACCCACTTTATGATCAAGCCGTTGAATTTGTAACGCGAACGCGTAGAGCGTCTATCTCGTCCGTACAACGGCAGCTCAGAGTAGGCTACAATCGCGCCGCACGCATGATTGAAACAATGGAGATGGCGGGGGTGATTACTCCTGCCGAAGAAAACGGACGGCGCGACGTGCTAGCACCGCCCCCAATTGAGGATTAAAACGCAAGAATCATGACGGTAAAACCCTATTTGTTGTTATCAGTAACGTTGGCAGTTGCTGGCTTAAGCGCCATCGATGCGCGTGCTTCGCAGGCGCTGTTAGACCGCTTTTTTGCAGAGACCGACACGCTCTCGGCGGAGTTTACCCAGCGCATTGTTGACGATTCAGGGATGACCCTAGACGCCGCCGGCGGCCTATTGTACCTAGCGCGCCCAGGACAGTTTCGTTGGGACTATTTTACGCCGGGGACAATGCCGGTGCTTGAGCAGCAAATCGTCGCGGATGGCGAGTCGATTTATGTGTATGACATCGATTTAGAGCAAGTGACGAAACGCAGCTTGGATAATGCACTGTCGCAAATTCCCAGCTTGTCGCTTGTGCAAAGCAAAGCCAAAGTTGCAGAGCACTTTAAGATATTTGATATTGGTGTTACCGATGGCGTTAGTTGGGTGGGCTTAGAGCCTAATGATCCGGAAGCGGGGTTTAAGCAAATTATGGTTGGCTTTACCGATGAATCGATTAGTGCCATAACGATGCTCGATATATTGGGTAACGAAACGCGTTTAGAGCTGAACAATGTGCAAACAAACCCTGCGCTTGCCGTTAATTTGTTTGAGTTTAGCGTGCCCGAAGGCGCTGACCTGCTCGAACAATAATAAGCGAGTTTCGTTATCAACTGAGTTAATCTCAATGGTTTTATGAGCGCGTCAACATTTTATTTAGCCTTGTTTTGTTGCGGTGGGCTCGGAGTGGTGAGTCGCTATTTGGTAGTGCAACTGACTATGAAATTGGGCTTGACTGCGCTACCATTCGGCACTTTATTGGTGAACGTATCGGGGGGCTTTTTGATCGGCTTTTTATCGATATGGATGATCGCCAAAACTAACTGGGATGCAGGAGTGCAGTTAGTGGTATTGAGTGGTTTTCTGGGTGGGTTCACAACCTTTTCAGCGTTTTCCTTAGAGACATTAAAATTGATCGAAAGCAACCAAGCCGAACAAGCAGCCTTGTATGTTGTAACGAGCGTCGTACTGTCGTTGGGATTTTGTTTGCTGGGTTTGCTCTGCGCTCGGCGTCTGCTTTAGATCACTGCACTAGGGATTACAATAGAGACTACACTTATCCTCATCCAAAAGTAACGACTTCTGGATGGTAACCACCTATTCGTAAGTCCTAATTAGCTCGAATCAGTCTCAACTTACTTCCAACTTAAACTGCTAAGAAGTGATATTGGTCTAGACGTCGAATCGAGCATCCTAGAGGTTTGTGTTGTGCTCGCCACCTATTGTCTGTCCTTTTTTTCACGCCCGCTATCGAACGTGTTCAACTAACCCAAATTGCTTACCATCGATGATCGATCCAAATCTATTAAGGGCGCACGCGCAAGCAGTTGCCGAGCAACTTACCAAAAAGCATTTCAATTTTGATGCACCCGCTTACTTGCAATTAGAGGAGCAACGCAAAGCGTTGCAAATTAGCAGCGAAGAGCTGCAAGCGGCGCGTAATGTTAAGTCTAAAGAGATCGGTCAGCGCAAGGGGCGGGGTGAGGATGCCGCTGCTCTAATGGCAGAGGTAAATGCCGTGTCTGAAAAGATGAAGGTGACTCAGGCGGATCTCGATGCTGTACAGACCCAATTGCGCGCTCTGCAACTCGCCATGCCTAATGTGCCGCATGCGTCTGTGCCAGAGGGCGAAAACGAAAATCACAACGTAGAAGTTGCCCGTTGGGGTGAACCCACCCAACTGAATTTTCCAGCCAAGGATCATGTGGATCTAGGTGAAGCGCTTGGGCAGCTCGACTTTGAGGTGGCGGCCAAAATAGCCGGATCACGATTTGTTGTGGTGAAGGGAGCGTTAGCCCGTTTGCAACGCGCCATCACCCAATACATGCTTGACACACATATTGAGCGACACGGTTACACTGAAATGTATGTCCCTTACCTGGTCAATGCCGACAGCTTAACGGGCACAGGGCAGTTGCCAAAATTTGCGGATGACCAGTTTAAGACCCAAGCCGAGGATGGTTACTATTTAATTCCGACCGCCGAAGTGCCGGTTACCAATATTGTGCGGGATGTTATTTTGCAGGAGTCCGACGTGCCCCTAAAAATGGTGGCGCACACGCCTTGTTTTCGGCGCGAAGCAGGTAGCTACGGTCGTGATACTCGCGGTTTGATTCGACAACACCAGTTCGAAAAAGTTGAGTTGGTGCAGGTGGTGGATCCTGATGACTCTTATGCCGCGTTGGAAGAGTTGACGGGGCACGCTGAAGCTATTTTGCGCGACCTTGAGTTGCCGTATCGAAAAGTGACATTGTGTGGCGGTGATTTAGGCTTCGCTGCCGCCAAGACGTATGATCTCGAAGTCTGGTTGCCGGGGCAGAGCACTTACAGAGAAATCTCCTCCTGCAGTAACTTTGAAGATTTTCAGGCGCGCCGTCTAATGGCCCGCATGCGCGCGGGCACAGCAAAACCACGACTCGTACATACGCTTAATGGGTCAGGATTGGCCGTGGGCCGTACCTTAGTCGCAATTATGGAAAATTATCAGCAAGCTGATGGGCGAATTGCCATACCTGATGTCTTAAGAAGTTACACTAACGGATTGAATTTTATCGACAAATTGATTTAAAACATATATAAATAAAACAAACTTTTTGCAACATGCTCTAGTGAGGCTGATTTCTCCGACTACTGAGGCAACGCTTGCCGTAAAAAAGCGTGAGTAGGGCATTTGAAGTGTGCGGTTTAGACTTTACGGGGCCGAGAACAAAATGCCGAGTGTAAAAAATGGTCAATTGCCGCAGTGGTTTTCCTTGGGGGTTGTCAAGCTCAGTTACAATAGGGCTAATATAAGATTTGTCCACAATGGCGAGTTGCAGAAAGTTGGCGAAGACTTGCGAGACAACGCAGTGAGGTTAGAAAATGCCTCCGTTACATTAAAGCAGATACTCGAAGTTAGATCGATGGACTTAAGTCTGAAATTGTGCGATTACATAGGTATGTCCCGGCTTTTTAGTGAAAGTAGAAGAACAGAGAATGAGTGTGATCTGCGATCGGATGGGCGCACGAAAACGATATAAGCGGTTGTTTATGTGTAAAATTTTGAGCTGAGTAGATGTTAGGAGTTGTTTGCTTTGTAATGCTGTATTTTAATTTTAGTTAACACATTAACCCGAGATTGTTAATCATGACACTACGACGTATAGACCAAGGATTGAGCCGCCGTGCATCGGTCGCCCACGCGGGCGCGTTCGTGGTGCGGAGTTGCGGGTTGGTCGGTCGCGTACTCACCACGCTCGTGCTAGGTGCTCTGTTGAGCGTTACTGGTAGCAACAGCGCTTACGCAGCGGCGGTTGATGATAGCGGTTACCGCTTGCCAACGCCGGCCGAGAGTGAATTTGACAATGTTCGTGAATCTGGAGCACCGCCGCCGAGGCCGCAAATTGCCAGCGGTGAACAAGCTTATGAAGATACTGAGTTTGGTGATTTTTTATACAGCGAGAGTAGTCTCGCCACCAAACTCGAAATGCTGCGATTACTCAGCAAGCAAACACCCCCTACGCAAGTGTTTCTGCATGCGATTTCGATGGGCGTTGGGGTTGAGGAAATGCTACGCGCATCGGCCAATTATGCTCCAGGGAAAGCACGCGAGCTCGCGGTGGCCGCTGTTGAGGTGTTGCCACTAGTTGACCAGACGCCTCCCTATAATTATTCGGGGTATGAGCTCGATGACCTTGAGCGTCGCCGAGATGCCAATGGTGAACGTAGCTCTGAGCCAATCTATCTTGTTAGTGATGTTTTAAATCGTTTTTTCGAGGATCGCTCGGTATTGCGCCCGCAACCCGATTGGTTCGAGGGGCAAATTCACTTTAACGCATCGGCCCAAGAGTTAGCGGCGCTCGTGCGCGAAAG
>CAYOXK010000112.1:0-7916 GCA_964407915.1 uncultured Gammaproteobacteria bacterium | reverse complement strand
AACTCGCGAACCATATCGCCAGGCGTAACCCAACCAAGACTTCCGCCTGCGGACGCTGACACGGAGTCATCGGAATGAATTCGCGCCAAGTCAGAAAACGCGATACCCGCCCGCACTTGTTCGCGCAAATCGCGTAATTTTTTCGCGGCTTGAGCACGCGCAACCTGAGTTTCAGCTTCAATCAAAATATGGCTCGTATTATGCTGAATGACCTCCGTGCGTTCTCCTTGCAAGTCCATCAGCTTAAGAATGTGTAACCCGTTCGGCGATTCCAGCACTGGGGTTACTTCGCCCACTTTTGTGTCTTTTAATGCGCTTGCAAACACTTCTGGCAATTGCTCCGGCCGGCGCCATCCCATCACACCGCCCTCTTGGGCATCAGCGCCATCTGAGTAACGAGCAACCGCGGCCGTAAAATCGCCAGTCTCAACAATTTCCTGGCGAACGCGTTGCGCCAACTCACGGTTTTGCTCGGGTTCACGAATCAATAAATGCGCTACTTGATACTGCACATCATTCATGCGGCTTCCATTAACCGCCAAAAAGCCGTCAATCTCATAATCGGGTACCAAGACACGCGCCCGAGCGTAATAATCTCGAAGCCTGGTCAACGCGATGCTATCGCGAATGGTGGTGCGAAAATCTTCCATCGTCTGGCCTTCGGCCGCTAGGTCACGCAGAAATTGCGCCATGTCGATATTTTGTTGCGCGATATATCGCTGCACCGCAGAATTGATTTCTTCTTGGCTAGGCTCTAGTTCGCGACGCTCGGCTTCCTGCATCTGCAAGCGGTCCGAAATCATGCCTTCAATAACATTGTCCGAAAAGTCAGCAGGCAACTCGCTTTCTGCCTGTTGCATTTCGGCCAGCAGCACACGTTTGCGCGCTTCGTATTCAGACTGCGTGATTACGTCTTCGTTAACAATGACCAAAACCTTATCGTCGAACTCTTCCGCAAACAATGATGTGCTAGAAAAACCACCGAGCATGGCTAGTGCGAGACTGAGACTTTTGCCACAGTTCATGATTGTGTATTTCATAACAATTAAAATATTCCCAAATAAGTACGCCAAGGCGCACATTTACCCTTGGGGCATAGCAATGCCCGACCGAGCGTTAGTTAGCGTTTTACAACGACTCCTATACATCCATTAAGGTTAATCGCCTTAAGTCGATCGGCACTGTTGATTAATAAAGTTTAAAGACCCGCACGGAAGGAACCAAGCGAAGTGAGTTCAAGCTCAAGAAACAGAGCCGAGCGCTTCTCTTCGATGTTGCGATCCAGAGGGCGCTCCTGCCCAATGAGTCGCACTTTCCAGCAGCAACTATTGTACTCTAGACCCACGCGCGTAAAGATACTCTCCGAGTCCTCGATCGAATAGCGCTCGTCTAAAAACACCTGCCAACGATCGGCGAGTGGCCAAGTAGCGCTCAACGTTAATTGGTCTACCGCAAATTCACCAAACTGCGAATAATAATAGCCAATCTGTACGCGTTTGCGATCATTGTCTTTCGGCTCGTAACCGAAGCCCAATCGAGCGTTGCGAATCTCGCTCGCATCGTGGTCATACTGGGCAAACGCATAGGTTGTCCACGCGCCACTCGACTCAGTACGAATCTCCGCCAACAAGTCTCCGGCACCCGACTCAATAACCTGATTCGAGTTTAGGTTTTGTTCAAGATCATCCAAAAAGTACACCTGACCAACGCTTATACGAAAGCGCTCGTTACCGGTTTCGTTGTCGATCATACGAGACGTTAAGCCGAATGTGACCTGATTATTGTCGCCCACACGGTCTTCCCCGTAGAAGCGATTCTCTCTAAAAATGTTACTGAAGTTATTGAAGTTCAGTGGTGCGGTATCAAATATCGGCACATCACTCTGATCTTCATCAGGTGCATAAACATAATACACGCGAGGTTCCAATGTCTGCAGCGTTGACTCACCAAACCAAGAACTGTTCTTTTCGAGGTAGATACCTGCATCAACGCTTAAGATAGGCACAGTAAAACTCGGGCTCTCTTCGGCGCCTGGCCGCACATTGTCTAGGCTATAACTACGGTGATGCAACGAAACACGCGGTTTTACAAACCCCCAAATATTTTCAAACGGAACTTCAACATAGGGGTTAAGCGTTGTACGTGCGCCTTCTAAGCGATTTTCTGCGGCAAAGTCGGTGTAGCTTGCATACATCCCGATATTCGAGTTGAAGGGCCCACGCGGTAAATTAGTTGAAAATGTAACGGCCGGCTTTCTTTCGTAGGGTGTGGCGTTTTGGAACAAACGCTCATCAATAATTTGATACTCGTTAGCACGTACGCCCACTCGAAAGTACTGATGCGAATAATCTAAACGCGCATCGCGCGGTACGTAAGACGCGCTAAACAGACCTACGTCATCACGTAAATCATCAAAATACTGAGGATCAGACACGTCATTATAATTAACACGCAACGACAAATCGTCCGTAATCATTTGACCGTAACGAACGGTGAGCAAGTCTCGGTCGTCGCCAAAGATATCATCACTCGGCAAATACTCGCCGTAGAGTAAGGCACCCACTCGCTCACTTTCATAGCGGTATTCCCCAGCCATTTGTAGGCCACGATCAGTATAAAGACGGGACGTAATCGTGGCATCTTGATTAGGAGCAATATTCCAGTACCACGGCACCTCAACGATCGTGCCCGACTCTTCATCGGAACCAAAACTTGGAATTAACAAGCCAGTTTTACGCGCATCGTCAAGCGGAAAAGAAAGATACGGGCTATAGAAAATAGGCACGCCCTTGAATCGAACCGTGGCGTTGCGCGCTTTGCCAACTCCGCTAATACGGTCTAAGGCTAACTCGCGCGCACTGATAATGACATCGTCATTGCCTTCAGCACAGGTGGTGTATTGGGCGTTCTCAAGCCTTACCAATCCCTCGCCTTCAAGGTTTACTTTGTCGGCCGATCCTCGCGCTTCAATTTCTACTGTATCTATTCCATCCGCGCTCGTAATACCTGAGGCTAACTTAAATTGGGTGTCGTTGAGCACTCCGATTTGCGTGGGCGCGTGTACATCAATCGCGCTACTGCTTAAATAATCACCCGCAGGGGAAATCATCTCGACATTGCCAGAGGCAACCACACGTTCACTGGCTCGATAGTACTCAAGTCGGTCCGCCACGATCGTTTGCCGGCCCTGCGAAACCTCGGCATCACCCTCTAAAACCACAAGGTCTTCTCCCTCAGCCTGCATATTGTCGGCTTCTAACGATATGGCATACTGCCCGTCCTTATTGGGCTTAGCACTAGGCGAAGCCAGTTGAATGGTGGACGGTACACAAACACAGTTAACGCCCTTGCAGGCGGCAACGGCATTCGTCGAAACTACGCTGAACATTAAAACCGCAACCGCACTTAACACTTTTGCCAGCGTTGCGTGGGCCAATCTAAAAGCCGTCTGCGGATGTATACTTGAACGGGTCAAGCCACTTATACCCTGTGTCAACTCAATTGAAATAGTGTCGATAGAGCGGGAGTGGGCAGAACGAGACGTGACAGAACGAGACTTGAAAAAACGTGCGCGCATAGATTAAATCCTCGACCGAAAATTTTGGCTGGCTGGAAATGTAATTTTATAATTCGGTTATTATAGTGCATGTGGCCGCCAATGACTAAGACAACAACGCGCTCGATTTCGCTTTTCTTTAGGCGAGCTTCGAGCCAGACTGCGCCGCTCACGCGTAAGCCGATTTACTTTTTAGCTATCCCCAATCAGCCGTCACTCTTAACTCGGCCTCATTATGAATAAACGACGCGACGATCCACGCGAGCAACAGATGCTTCGCTGGCTCTCTAACAAGTTGAACTTGACGTTCTCAAGCTGCTCGCCCGCGTCCGCAGACGCCAGTTTTCGCCGTTATTTTAGACTGGTTCTGAGTACTGAAGTAAGCCAATCGCAGCGCGCATCCGCAACGCCCTCCTTGTTCGAGATCGACGACGCCCCTGTGCATTCGCTCATCATCATGGACGCCCCACCCGACAAAGAACCGCTAGATGCATTCATCCGCACAACCGCATTGCTCCGTGCACAAGGAATCCATGCACCTAAAATCTTTGCGATTAATCACGAAGAAGGCTTTTTAGTGCTGGAAGATTTTGGCTCTAGTAACTATCTCGATCAATTACACGTTGATGCCAACGCACTTTACTCCTATGCCATCGGCACCTTGGTTGAGCTGCAAGTAGCGAGGTTCAATGCACACGATGTAGCGTTGCCTGCTTATTCAGCACAGAAACTGCACGACGAAATGCAACTGTTTGAAGACTGGTATGTGGCTGTACATCTAAAGCAAACGTTAAATCCTGTACAAGCCGATGAGTGGGCCACTCTTAAAAGCTTTCTAGTAGAGCAATGCTTGACCCAGCCACAGGTGTGGGTTCACCGCGACTTTCACTCACGCAATCTTATGGTGCTGCCCTCTGGCTCGCCGGGGGTCATTGACTATCAAGACATGGTAATGGGTCCCGTTAGCTACGACCTAGCCTCGCTATTCAAAGACTGTTATATAGAGTGGCCGCGAGCGCGACAACTTGCATGGTTAGGCGAGTATCACACACGCCTGACCGAGCGGGTAGAATCGGTCAGCGAGGCAAAGCAATTTCTCGCAATGGATTTTGCGCAACTAGTCCGCTGGTATGACTTAACGGGGCTGCAACGCCATCTGAAGGTATTGGGAATCTTTTGCAGACTCAATTACAGAGACAACAAAGCCAACTATATCAATGACTTGCCAATGGTAAAACGCTACATCCTGGACGTATTACCGCGTTACCCTCAAGGCCAAACTTTTCTACACGCATGTAGCGCATTGTTAAGCTAAACGAGACTGACTATGCACACACCAGACCAAGTGTACCCACCCGCGACCATGCCCACGTTAGTTATTCTCGCCGCGGGGGCTGGCCAACGAATGCTACCCCTCACGCAGGCAACGCCAAAACCACTATTACAAATCGCAGGCATCAGTCTACTCGACCGCCACCTTGCGAGCCTTAACCGAGCATTCAGTGCTGAACAACCATTTCGGCTTATCATCAATATCGCGCATTTAGGACAACAAATAATCGACGCAGTGAATCACGCGTCCTACCCCAATTTAGACATTCGCTTTAGCGATGAGCGGGCGACGGGTGCTTTAGAAACGGCAGGGGCGCTCGTGAAAATGTTGCCGCTTATTAAAACCGAGCATATTTTGGTTATCAATGCGGATACGTTTACCGATCTCGCATTCGATCAATTTTGGCAGCGCGCCCGAGTGGCACTGCAAACGAAACAAGCCTACTTAGGCCTAGTGCCTAATCCAGAACATCACCCTCTCGGCGATTTTTGCCTCGCACCGACGGGTGACCTACAAAATCGCCACGAAGCAACGCAACCTACATTCACTTTCTCGGGGATCGGGGCATACTGCAAATCATTATTTGCTGGACTCGATGAGGGTGTGCGACCACTCGCACCGCTATTGAAAACTGCAATTGACCAAGGCTTAGTGGCCGGTGAATTGCTCAATGCCGAGTGGCACGACATCGGCACGCCAGAGCGATTAAACGCAATTAATCAGTTGGCTGAACAAAATTAGCATCAGGGGATTAGCTCTCATCAGCCACAGCAAACCCCAGAACCTAATTCGCGTAGGGGCTACAAAAGCGCCTTAAATGACGTGGCAAGCGCCTCCGCCATTTGCTCCTGCGATGTAGCGGCAAACACCTGCGGACGCACTTGATCTTTAAATTGCGTCACATCAAGACCTTTAAACCCACAAGGGTCAATATTACTGAAAGGGGCAAGATCCATGGCGTAATTAAAACTCAGACCGTGATAACTCAGACCTTGTTTAACCCGCAAGCCAAGCGCGGCAATTTTTGCATCTTGCACATATACGCCAGGCGCGTTTTCGCGCCTTGTCGCGTCAACTCCATAGCCTGCGAGAACATCGATTACCGTCTGCTCGAGGCACCGGACCAAGCTTTTAACCCCCAACCCTAGCTCACGAAGGTTCAATAAAGGATAGATCACTATTTGACCGGGACCGTGATACGTTATTTGCCCGCCACGATCACTTTTTACAACAGGTATTTCACTCGGAAGCAAGGTAAGCTGCTGACAACTAGTGCCCTGCGTGTAAACTGGCGGATGCTCCAAAAGCCAGATTTCGTTTGATCTATGCGCGGTGCCTAGACCGACCCACTGCTGCATCCGCGCTTGAGTCGCAAGGTAGTCTTGCTTACCAAGGGAAACAATTTTTATGCTTCGAGCATCGGGCTCAGTGGGGACCATTGGAGAGAAATTGGGTTGCTCAGAAGACACTCTTTATGCCCTGCTTAAGTGCGCTTGGTTAGGTGAAGCTAGTAGCATGATCAAAACACATTAGAGCATCAAAGCGTCATCACTACATGCTCTGAGTTGGCCAATTCCTGATAAATGCGTTCGAGTTCATCACGATTTTCCAACAGCAAAGACACGCTGACCGCCGCGTATTTACCTGTACGCGAGTCGTTCAATTTTGTTTCGCGAATGCGCTGTTCTGGCACGTGGGATGTAATAAGCGCACAGACGAGTGTTTGCATACACACTCCATCACGCGCACGACACATCGCTTTAAACTGAAACTCAACGGGGTATTCAAGAAAATCAAACCCGTCTTTGGCGTCACTGTTTACGGCGTCTTCAGCCCTGATCTTACTCATTCTTGCTCCTAAACGTGCGTTGCGGCTACCGCGGGCTTGCTCAGGCGAGCGTAACGCGAGAGTCCGTTATTCAAAAAGCCCGCCGATAGCTTTAGTTATAGAGTCCACTAACCGTTTAACGAACCCAGCTTGCGGGATTTCGCTCATTGCCACCAGAGGAACATCCCGTAAAGCTTGCCCATCTAAGTACAGCGCAGCCACTCCCATAGGTTGGCGCAATGCGATGGGAGCATCAAATGACGGCGCCAATTGCAATCGCACCTCGATATCCGCTAAACGGCCTCGCGGTACTACTACATATACGGGCGCCGTAGGTTTTAACAAGACTTGTTCACTCTCGCCCCCCCATACCCGTGCCTGTGCAACGCCACCCTGCTCGGACAAAACCTCGCCCGAATCAAAGGAATTAAACCCATATTCAAGCAATTCAGCCACGGCCGTTTCGCGTGCCGCTTCGCTCTCGGTGCCCATCACTACCGCAATCCAACGCTGCTCCTGACGCTTAGCGCTGGCCACTAAACAATAGCCTGCCGCTTCTGTGTGACCCGTCTTAAGCCCGTCAATCCCCATATTCTTCCAAAGCAACTTATTGCGGTTGAACTGGCGAATATTGTTATGCTCGTATTCCTTAATACCGTACCAATCATAATATTGTGGAAAATGGTCGATGATGGCGGCACTCAGTTTTAGAATGTCGACCGACGACATTTGATGGCCAGGGGCCGGCAAACCCGAAGCATTCTCGAAATGTGACTGCGTTAATTGCAATTGGCGGGCGTAGTCATTCATCACGCTAGCAAAACGTGCTTCGCTGCCACTCGCGTGTTCGGCGAGTGCAACCGAGGCATCATTACCCGATTGAATGATTGTACTCTTCAGCAAATGCTCTAAATTGATGGTGGTGTTTACATCAGCAAACATGCGAGAGCCCTCGCTGCGCCACGCTTTCTCGCTGATGGCAACCTGATCGGCAAGATCGATTGCTCCCTTTTCTAATTCAGCAAAAATCACGTAATTCATCATCAACTTGGTGATACTCGCTGGTGGCAGCGGCATTTCCGCATTGGAGCTGGCGACGATTGTTCCTGAACGCGCTTCCATTAGGGCCCAAGCGGTCGTGGCCACACTAGGGGTAAACGCTTCGGCGGCGATCACCTGCGAGCTGGGGTTGAATGACA
>CAYOXK010000111.1:0-8148 GCA_964407915.1 uncultured Gammaproteobacteria bacterium | reverse complement strand
GGGCATTATTTTGATATCCAGCGACGCCACGCTCAATTCAGTTTATCTTAATTACAACACCTCCACATCAGGTGGAGGCGGCGGCATTAGCCTTTCGAATAGCTCTTTAAGTTTAGTGAACACACAAATAAGAGGGTCTGAAGCGGGTGGCAATGGCGGTGGAATATTCGCCTCAAGCAGTGCGATGCAAATGAGCCAAAATAGCGATATTGCCTACTCTTTTGCGACCGAAAGTGGTGGTGGGCTATGGGCCAATAACAGCCTGATTAACATTGTGGACGGCGCTTTGTTTAGCAATACTGCTGAGGGAAATGGTGGCGGTATTAGCGTTGGAGGCAACGGAGGGAGTGTTAGCATTAATCGCGGTGTATTGTTTGGTAACCGTTCAGATAACTTTGGCGGTGCTATCTATCTTGCAGATGCCACAGTGAACATAGCGAACGCAACCATATCCAACAACCTCTCAGAAGAGCGCGGCGGCGGTGTGATGGCGAATAATGGCGGAGGAATTAGCTTAACTAATGTAACAATGGTGGCGAATTCAGCGAGCCTACTCGGTGGTGGAATTAATGTGTACGAAGGAGGGGGCGGCACTTCTGCATCAATCAGCAACAGTATTATTGCGGCCAATGGCGCTGCCAACGGTCGCGAAGTTGCATTAGAAGGCCTCGTTGGATTGACGCTCGAAGGCGTTAATATTTTTGGTGCGGCGGAGCAATCCAGCGCAGCCGCATTTTTTGAATTTACGCCCAGAGTGAGTGATATTGTAGCGACGTCTGACGGCAACGATCCTCATCTAGCCCAGTCAATTCTTAATCCAGCGGCTATTAAAGATACCATCTCAACACTTGCACACACCTTACCTAAAGGTAGTCCAGCCATTGGTGCAGCCGATTCAAGTAGATGCAGTGATTTAGATCAACGAAAAGTGGACCGCAGTTTAACGTTTATGGTTCCCATAAAAACTGCCAATAGCAACATAGCTGTGGTGGATTTAGGGAGTAGCTGTGACATAGGTTCGGTCGCATTTAAACCGGATTCGGCTCTTATGCCACCCACCGCATTGGGTGGGCTATCGGGTTTCTCTTTTTCTGCAACAGAAGACTGAATGGTCACGCCTGAGGAAGGACTAAACGTCTGTCCCTGCCCGTCATTCCCGCGTACTTTTCGTCATTCCCGCGTAGGCGGGAATCCAGATGTTTGGGTTTAGCATCGTGCTAGATAATGGATCCCCGCCCCCGCCTTCGCGGGGGAGACGGCCGGGATGACGAATGGGGGGAATGAGCGAGAAAGACGGCTGACTTTAGTTGATCAAGGAATCACTATAGGTTCATCGAGCAACAAATCAAGAATAGACGCTGGATTAAACAACGAAATCCCCAATGCTTGCAGCGTATCGCGAATAGCGAGTCGACGCCGCGTAATGCCATTACTCGTAACTTGCGGGCCAACCGACTTCATAGCCGCTTCAATCGGCGTTACACCTAAAGACGGATCAAGCGATTGAATCACCGCAAAGGCACCCGCCACATGCGGCGCGGCCATTGACGTACCGTTAAAGTTTGCGAAGCCCCCATCAGGCACGCTCGAACGAATCAAGGTGCCAGGCGCATACAAATCGAGCGTACTACTTAGGTCGCTGTAAAATGTGCGTTTATCCAGCTGTACAGGATTGCCGCTTACGCTGCCTGTAAAATCCGAGGTTGCGCCAATTGCAATTGCGGTGGCAATACAAGCAGGGAACGAAATCGCCGAACTGCGCCCACCATTACCCGACGAAACGGTAGTGGCGACGCCAGCAGTATGTAAGCGGTTGATAACATTAGTCATAGACGGGCTTTCGCCATTACACGTTCCCGCGAAACCGCCGCCACCTAAACTCATATTCGCCGCCGAAACATCGAGCGAACTGCGCAAGCTGTAAACGCGCTCTAGCCCTTTCGTAATGTCGCTGTCGAACGCGACGATGCAACTATCACCCCTGCCGGTACCACACACGTTTCGATTGAAAAAATCTCGAATACCCGTGAAAACTTGCACGGCAATAATATCAGCACCAGGCGCAACACCGCTGTTACCAGCCGCGATTCCGGCTACATGAGTACCGTGATCGCAGCCTTCGTAGGCCGACAAACTACAATGCCGGCCTGAATTGACGGCCGTAGACGCAACCACTCCACCTGGGCATAGTTTAACAATCTCTGGATACTCACCTCCAAAGCCGCCACCCGAATAGCATGCTTCAGACACTACGCGCCCCGAAAAATTTGGGTGGAGTCGATCCACGCCCGTATCGATAATTGCAATCGCGCGCCCTTTTCCTGCAGAGCTTGGACGACTACCTGCAAAAACTACCGGCACACTCTCGGCCAGATGCACTGTACGACGACCATTGCGATGCACCGAATCAACTAATGCATTTTGTTCAAGCTCGCGCAGTTGCTCTTTGGTAACGGCCATCGCAACGGCGGGCGAGTAGTCGAACTGAGTGGCGACCGACGCCTGCAAATCACTACTCAAGGTTGCTAGAAAATTGCGCCGAGCAAAACCTAATTGCACCGGTAATTGTTCGGATGACAGAGCACCATACAGCGGTGTTTTAAACGTAACAATAACAGGCGCTTTGCCAAATAATTGCATGTCGTCCGCGATTCCGGCTCGATGGTCGTCCAACGTTTTTGCGCCCGCGATGCCTGCCCATAAAATGAGATTTAAAAAGAGAAAAGACCTCGATTGATACATGCGCATCAAGAACCCTCTAAATTAACGGTTACAAGGAGTCAAGTTTAGCACATTGAAGCAATAAACCGATTGCACGAAAGTCAATTTCTGTTAGTTGTGCACCACCGCAAACGGGCCCAATTTTACCGTTTCCCTTTGTCATTCCCTCAGCCCCCCCTCCGTCATACCCGAGTTCCTTTTATCATTCCCACGGAGGCGGGAATCCATAGATGCTGATGGCGGTGCGTAAAAATTTACTCCGTCATTCCTGCGTAAGCCAATAACGTCACCCCTGCCGTCTCCCCCGTGAAGACGGAGGCGGGGGCCACGGTTCAGCGTTGTGCTAGGTAATGGATCCCCGCTTTCGCGGTGATGACGTTTCCGGCCTACGCAGGGCTGACAAATAAGATGGCGGGGATGACCGTGGCGGATAGCATTTCCACCCCGCACGCGGATGGTTGGGAATCATTTTTTGGACACGCTACTGAACTAATTAGCCAACCTGTTCACTTCAAGTTTAAAATAAGCGAATGCAACGATTGGCTAACAAAATTGTATTAATAACTGGCGCAGCACGAGGCATAGGTCAAGCAACCGCTGAGTTATTTGCCGATGAAGGGGCTCGCGTTATTTTAAGCGACATTAACGACACGCTTGGCAAGGTCGTAGCGAATAATATTGGTAACCTAGCAGAATATCTGCATTTGGATGTGGCGCAGGAGACTGATTGGTTAACGGCCAGCGAGCACATAGCGGCGCGCTATGGCCGCTTAGATGTTTTAGTGAACAATGCTGGCATAACGGGATTTTTAGAGTCAGCCGGCCCGCACGATCCTGAACACTTAAATTTAGCGAGCTGGCACACGGTGCACAGAACGAACCTAGATGGCGTGGCGTTGGGCTGCAAATATGCAATTAAGCTTATGCGTAATGCAAAGCACGCCAGCATTGTGAATATATCGTCGCGATCAGGCTTAGTAGGAATACCGGGCGCTGCGGCCTACGCTGCCAGCAAGGCGGCCGTGCGAAATCATACTAAATCTGTTGCGCTGTATTGCGCACAACAGCGGTATTCAATTCGATGTAACTCTATTCATCCTGGCGCGATTTTAACGCCGATGTGGGATGCCATGTTGGGCGAGGCCGACGCCCGTGAACAAACAATTGCCGAGGTAACGGCTGAAGTTCCGCTGGGTACTATGGGTGAACCACTCGATGTGGCTTATGCCGCATTGTATCTAGCGTCGGATGAGGCCAAATACGTTACCGGAATAGAATTAAATGTTGACGGCGGCATACTCGCTGGCAGTACAGCTGCGCCGCGCTAAGGGTAACGATAGCTTGGAAATTAGCGCTTGGTTGTTCCCGCACCCCCTTCGTAAATTTTTGGGGGTCAGAGCCAGATTATTGTTCTGCTATGCTACTCCGTTCATTAAATCTTCGAAATGGATTTCGAGATGCCAAGACTACCCAGAATAGATGCACCAGGCATAGCGCAACATGTGATTCAAAGAGGTAACAACCGCCAAATTATCTTTAAGGCCAACGAGGATTTCGCCGCATATGCCAGTTGGCTGAGAGAGTATTCGATAGAATATGGAGTTGATGTACACGCATGGGTATTTATGAGCAATCATGTTCACCTGTTATTAACTTCACATCAACCGAGCGGAGTTTCAAAGCTCATGCAATCGATTGGCCGTTGTTACGTGCAATCTTTTAATCGTAAATATCTGCGAACGGGAACGCTTTGGGAAGGTCGGTTTAGGTCCTGTATCGTCGAATCATCCTCTTATTTGTTGGAGTGCTATCGCTACATTGAGCTCAATCCAGTCAGAGCAGGGATGGTTGAGCATCCCATGGACTATCATTGGAGTAGTTATGCAACCAATGCGTTAGGCGTATCATCGACCCTGTGTACGCCACACCCGCTTTATCTTGGTTTAGGAAATTCAGAGCAGCAAAGGCTGGCCGCTTATAGCGATTTGTGTGCTAACAAAATTCCAGCAACCGTGGTTGATGATATTCGGCAATCTACCCAAAAAGGGTTGGCGCTTGGCAGCCGAGAATTTAAAGAGCAAATGGCAGAGCGACTTGGGCGACCAGTGACGCACCGTAATAGTGGTCGGCCGAAGAAAACTCGGCTCTGACCCCATTTCTAATTGAATAATATATGGACGCACCTTTATTTCTTGCTTTCTGTGCCAGCTTTTTGCTGATATCACTGAGCCCTGGCTTGTGTATGACGCTCGCCTTATCGCTGGGCATAAGTATTGGCGTGCGGCGTACACTGTGGATGATGTTGGGCGAACTTGTTGGTATTACCTTGGTGGGTATTGCCGCGCTTGCTGGCGCAGCCACTCTTATCGCGAGTGCACCAAACGCCTTCGCTATCGCCAAATTAGCTGGCGCAGCCTACCTGTTATGGGCGGCTGTGCGTGCTTGGCGGGCGCCCATCGATTTAAGTCCCAATGCAATGGCGATATCAATTAGCTCCAAGCAGTTAATCGCGCAAGGATTTATTACCGCCGTTTCAAACCCAAAAGCGTGGATCTTTTTTGCCGCTCTCCTTCCGCCATTTATAGACCCAAACAAGCCCATTCTGTTGCAGGCCAGTATTTTGTTGATCGCGATGGTGGTGATCGAGTTTATTAGTATGTTGATCTACGCATTGGGCGGGCGGGCGCTACGCGACTACCTCGGCAGGAAGGGCTTGGGTCAGTGGTTGAATCGCATCGCCGCCGTTCTGATGGCGGGCGTAGCTGGTTGGTTATTGTTGGGCTAAATTTGGGGTGACGTTTACCAGCTTACTAATTCAAAACTTTACGGCAAATAGCCTTAGGCTAGCGTTACCGCTGCCGCGCTGCGGTAGGGTCGGCCGAAAAAAATCGGCTCTGACCCCATTTCTACAAGCAGATTAGGCTGATGGCGCCATTTGACGCTCTAACTGGCACGCACAGTTCATCTGACCCACGGAGCAGCGTGATGTTTGTGGTGCCGATCGCCGCGAATGGGTTTATGAATGTGACGTCGTTTTGGTTGGGGCTTGTTGTGGTGTCTGGCACGGTATCAGCATAGTAGCTTTTGGGTAAATAACCTGAGCACGTGCTGGCGGGGTTGGTTGAATCGCATTCTATTTCGATGGTCCATAGGCTCATTGCTAACTGGGTTAAACCCACCGCGTAGGGTACGGAGCTTTGGCCTTCTGGAATCGTTATTAATTCAAACACGGCGTCTTCTTGCACGTCGTCTACAAAGCCACGTGCGGTAAGCCGCACAATCAATCCGCCCGCAGGTGCCACGCCTTCATCGTCTAAGAACAATTCTCCCATAACCAAGGCCGCGGGGATGAGCGTCATATTGATGCCAGTGATGTCATTCTCGCCACTTACAACATCGGCCTCATCTTCATCTATGGTTGTAAAGTCAGGCGAATTATCAAGATCGTAGTAAGTGGGACTGGTGGTGAGTAAAGCGCAGCCATCGGGCGTACTCGCTGTGTCACAGAGTACGGTCACGCGCCAATCGGCATCAACAATCGCTGGGATCGACACGCTATAGGGAATCGAAGCATGACCTTCTGCAATCGTGACGATAGCGGTGCTGTTGCCATCACCCGCTACGCCGCCCGTAAACTCACGTGCGTTCACCTGCAATTCAATTCCGCCAGCGGGGGCAACTAGAGAGTCCGGTAGCATTAACACGCCTGAAATAACTTTGGCGCGCACTAAAGTAAAATCGATGTCGGTGTGCGTCGTAGCGCCCGCCAAAATATCCGCATCATCTAGGCTCGCACTACTCTGAGTACTTGCAGTGTCTGCATCGTAATATGCGGCGCTGCCATACTCGGCGCAGCCGGTGGGCGTTACGCCAGACAGACAACTTGCGCGCACCACCCAACTTGTTGCAGGATCGTTTTGCACAACGATGTTGTATGGGATGGAAATCATGCCTGCGGGAATCACGACCGTGTTAAAGGCATCGGGCGCACCGCCCGTTTGGTCAATCGCGCGCATTTGAATACTGAGCTCATGCGCGGTACTAAACCCACCGATGCGCGAAATATCCCCCGATATGCTGGCGCCCGCGAGCAACTCCATATCAATATTAGCGTGCGACGTACTACCCGTGAGACTCTCGGCACTGCCTTGCGCGCTCACCGTGTTATTCGGCGCAGAGGATTGATAATAACCATTGGTTAAAATAGGTCAGTGCAATTATCACTCGCTGCGGGCCTCGTATCGCAGCTATAGCGCACTCGATAATCTAAGCTGGCATCTTCAGGCATCATCACCGAAAAATTCACCGACGACTCACCTTCAGCAATTTCATAAAAGACACCCTCAGACACGCTAAAATCGACACTGGTAAAAAACATTTGCACATCGATTCCACCCGCTGGTGCATTGCCTGCCGGCGAGGTAAGCGAACCCGAAAATTCGATACCTTCGAGCACTTCAAAATTAACCTCACTTTGGCCCTGCGAAACGGTGGTCGCTTCAGACTCCTTGTAATTGACATTACCCGCCGAGCCCGTATCGTAGTAGCCGACTAATACGTAATCCAAACAACCATCAAAATTGTCGAAGCAACTGTATCTAATGCGCCATGTTGAGGAAGGTTCGTCTGGAACAGCACCGAGCGAAAACGCTACGCTCGATGTGCCCGCGGCTATGGAAACGTTGGTAAATTGAAAGGGTTGCCCGCCTGAGGTGTCCGTGGCGCTGATAGCAAAGAGCATTGTTCCCGACGCCAATTGCCCCCCAGGCAGCGAGATTGTGCCACTTATGGGGGCGGCATCCGCAACACTCGAAATGAGTGCAAATAAAAATACAAAACTCAGCCAATAGTTACTTTTGCGATACGCCATAGAACACCTCGTTCGAAGTTTGTGCTAATTCGGCGCTTACTGGTTACTGCTCTCAATGAAGTAGCAATCGCCTTTTCAAGCTAATCCTTTGAATAGTAGCAATTAAATGTAACTACATTAGCGTTTTGCTCGCAACCCGCTATTGTACTTTCCACATCCAAGAGCGCCTGTCCTCCGTTAGACGTCCCGAGCAGTCAGGCGCCAGTGCGCTCGACAAAACAGCCGCGATTGGAATCGCTCGAAATGTAACCCCCAAATTTAAAACATTTGTTGAAACCAGCTGCTCTAAGTAAACGCGTTGCGCCTACCAACCTCGATTACATAAAACGTGCAGTAAAGCGCGCCAATAACACCCACGCCACAATCATCAGAGTACCGCCGATAGGTGTAATCGCGCCGAGCCAACCCATATTGCTGAGTGCTAAGGCATACAACGAACCGCTGAAAATAAGTACGCCGAACAACATAAGCCAAACAATCGAGGCTTCGGCTTTGGCGCACAGTTTAAACAGGCAAGCAATTACCAATAGCCCCAAGCCGTGATAGAACTGATAGCG
>CAYOXK010000110.1:0-8516 GCA_964407915.1 uncultured Gammaproteobacteria bacterium | reverse complement strand
TTTACGCAACGAAATAGCGTAAACACGTCATCGCCTGTATGCAGTGAGCCTGTGTACAAAGTAATTGCGATTGAGTACCCTTTAACAGCAAGCGACGCTTACCGACCGAAAAAGTCTTGACTGCGGGATTAAGAGACTCACAAAAAAATGCCCCCATGCCGATAGATATCAGCATGAGGGCACGGGGTTTGCGTTGCGAAAGCGTGGGATCAGCCCACGCCCTCACTAGGCCAAACGGTAGGTCACACCCCTTTGAGCACCACACCCGCGGTTAACGCCACCCACGCGGCTGTCATAATGTAAAAGCTGTTGCCTTGAATTGCAGGAACAATGTCAAAACCGGACAATAGACCAAGCACGCCAAGAATGAGCGAAATAAAGAAAACAATTTGAGTTGGTGCTGATAACTTCATGGTGATCCTCCAATTGGATTAAATGAGTAAAGCTCTAGGGGCAGGATTCCTGCGAAGCAGTACCTCACAAACGTGAATTTCCCAACCCAGTAATAGCCTAGCGCACTTTTGTGTCGTGTTCACGCATTGATTGGTGAAATTTTGTGCCTTGACCGCTTGCTCTTCACAAGCAACCACCGGCCAGCAGTGTCATTTTGTCTGGGAAAACCACCACAGTGGCACCTATAGTGGGTAAGACTGCCGACTCACTCGCATTCTTCATTGATACTCGGCGCTGTCACTGAATCGAATTCCAGTCTAAACTGAGTGTTAAAGATGTTTCTCTAAAGCTTACAACGACATCGTTAAGAGGAAAAATGCTGCCAAAACGGCTATATGCCCTGTGCCTATTTCTAGCGTTCAGCTCCGTGGGGTTACCTCAAGGCAATAAAGTAGTGGTCGTGCCACTGGCTGGAGATGCTCCAACCGCTCAGCACGTCTCCCTAGGCCAACGAACTTTTGCCGATTTTAGTGGCTGCGAATCGGAAATCTTCGCAACGCCGGCAAGGCCGACTCAAGTGGTAGCCGAAGCGAGAGGGAGCATTTTGTTGTTGATCGACCATGACAGTTGGTTCGCATCTCCGCGTTTTCGCCAAGATGGTGGGGAGTGGACGGCATTTCCCGTCAATCAAATTAATTTATCCGGTGGCTCGGCCAATCAGTGGTCACTAAGCACCAATGCCAAAGTATTAGAATTGCAACCAAACTCCCATTACCAATTTCGTGTGGACTATTTCACCGCCCCCCGCATCCCAACTCCTTTTGCACTTTACTGCTAACATTTAGCTATGTGCAAGGCGATATAGTCAAACCCATTGTTATGGACTCTAAAGCAAGCAAGACGCTTGAAAAGAGTACCGCTGCAGAAGCAACAAAGTTGGCTGGGCAATAAAAGGCGATTTAACTGCCGTCTACTTTCTGCTGCAATTTATGCACCCACAGGGCTAGTTTATGCCGCATGGTCGGTATGGTCACTTGTTCGGGCGGCAAAGGGGTGATGAGTTTGTCGTGTACGAGCAAGCGATAAACGTATTCTATTTTTTCATCCGCTGAATCCGTCGCTTCGAACTTAACCACGCCCTTGCCCTCGCCGTAACGCATGCCTAAAGCAAGGGCTTTTTTAACCAAGGCTTTCTCATCGGGCAACTTACTCATACTTAGTCCTCAGCACCACCGAGCGCATAAATACGGGTTGCGGTGGCGCGTAGTTTTTCAATATCAAACTCGGCTTGCCGCCATTCTTGCCGCGCAAACAGCGGGGCTTGATCGGCATAGTGTGGAGAACTCTCGTCTAAGGTGGCGCTGCCGAATTGATGCATAACATCGGCATTTACAAATTCGCCGTCTTGCCATTCAACCACGGCCATCCATGTATCGCCATGCGTCGCATTGGTTTTATCTTCCGCTAAGCCTACCGCATAAATAGCGCGCAGGATATCGGGCCCACCATTAACTGGTAAGTCTACCGTGCCGCGTTGTAGGCGGTTTACTTCGCCCCATTCAGGGTCAATGCGGCCAAAATTGCGATCGAGAAAGTCCACCGTGTTAGTAAACGGTTCGATCAAATTCTCGAGGCTATAGTCTTCGGGATCACTCGCTTGGCGCAATTGCATAAATAACAGCGCGCCAAGCGCCGCATGGCGGTTCTCGATATTGGTGCGCATGTCCCAGCCGTGCAAATGCTCAGCGGCCGCGGCTAAACGTGCGTCGTCCCATGTAGCATTAATCAACTTTTGTACAATCTTGTATTGGTTGGATAATTTGGAATACTCCAGATCAAACTTTTGCTCAAGCAGCGCTCGCTTGGTGATGGCATTTGTACCGTTGTTTAAGTCAACAAAACGCTGTGCGCGATTAGTTTGATTAGTGGCCAAACCCATCGATGCAGGGAAGTCTTGTGCCCTTAAATTGTCTGTGCCATCGGTCGCAATAAACGGCGTGTTGTTAGCATTAAACACTAAACCCGATTCTGGATTAATTAGCTTTGGCACCTCACTGTAAGATCGGTAGCCCTGCCAAATTAGATCACTGCGATCACCCGGCAGATCTAAACTCCAATCCCAGCCCTCGATGCGATTTGGAAACTGGGCATTGTGGATAAAGGCTATATTGTCGTCTTTGTCGGCATACAGATAGTTAATGCTGGGCAGTGCGTTCATACCCATTGCAGCCATAAAAGCATTAAAGTCGGTAGCTTGGTTAAGCCGATAATATTGTTCGAGCTGGCGAATCTCGCCGCGCCCTGCGTAGCGTAAAGCGTACACAGCATCTTGCGATTCAATAACGGGCCCATGCTCAGTTTGCAAAAGCTCGCGCTGTGCGGGGTATACAAACGGCCCCCAGAACTTTACTTTAATCTCCACTTGACTGCGCTCAAACTCACGCCATTGCCCATCTAAAAGATACTGATTGGCATTGTCTGGATTGCGGGTGATGCTATATACATCGGATAGGTCGATGTGGTTCACCGTATTGGCCCAGCCAAGGTGCTGGTTAAAGCCGTGCAAAATAACGGGAGTGCCCGGAAAAATGCCGCCCTGAATATCCAAGCCCTGCTCTGATTTTAAATGCGCTTCGTACCAAGCCACTGGGCCCGTCATTGGCTGGTGCGAATTAATCAACAGCCGCGTAGTCGCTTCGCCAGAACGGGCGGCCGAAATAGCCATGGCGTTAGACCCCAACTCAGCGCCCGTGCGCTTGCGCACCTCAAAGGCGTTGGCATCAAGGGCGGGATCTAGGGCGATCTCAACTTCACGTGTGGGATCAAACAACTCACCCAAGGTTTTATCTAAACCATAGAAGAATGGCGTTTTGAATATAAATCCTGCGATTACGTCCTGCGCGGTAAACGGTGCTAACCCTTGCCACGTGGTCTCTGGGTTTTGCGCGGCATAAAGATTTAAACCGGCCGCATAAGCTTCGGCTACCGCTTTAACATCGCTTGGCACGTCGGTTGCGTATCGCTCGTCAACGGTATTCCATACATCAAGCAAGGCCACCACGTAATCAGCCGGTGCCGCATCTTTACCTCGATAGCGCGCTAACACGCCGCGGGTGGCGGCCACTACTTCTTGAATGGTGGCGTAGTCGTCTTCGGCATGTGCATACGCTAAGCCAAAACTGGCATCCGCATCGCGCTTACCCTGAATATGTGGAATACCCCATTCATCGCGCACAACTTCGGCAAGGTATTGCTCGGAGGCCGCCGACAACTCAACCGCTGAAGGATTATCAGGTAACGGGTCGTATAAATAGACACAAGCCGCCAATACCACAACCACCAGCAACCCCAGCAACAGTTTTAGTAAACGCATAGAATTTTCCACAAAGATTTTAGAAGAAATGCCGAACCAACAAAGAGTTCGGCCATACACAGACAGCGCGCGGAGTTATCACACCCAGCCGTGTCTCCAATAAGCTTGCGATAGTGTATTACAGCGTGGTGAACTTAACGGAAATTTTAAGCACTAAACCGCGCAGGCAGAATACTTTAAATCGGCCTTCAAGCATGACCGTAGCGCACACGATCAAGATAAGCTTTTCGATCAAACTGGCCAGTGAGTATTTGCTGCGCAATGTCTTCAATAAAATCAATACTGCGCTCACTCGTATTGGCTTCGCGTAGCTGCTCTAAGTAAGGGGTGACGGTAGTTTCCGGAAAATACTTAGTAAGGGCGCGTAATGCGCGCGCAACGCCCGCTATCTCGAAACAACGTTGGCGTAATGCATCGTCTTCGTTCGTCGTTGAGTACGCCCACACTTCTTCCGCGCCAAGGGTCAGCACGAGAGGCAGCATGATGTAGCCTGGCGCTTTATCTATTTGTAAGAGATACAGCCCGGTGGAGCCTTCAGGCCCTGCCCTGCGTATACGGCTGAGCATCTCGGTCGCTTCATCGCTTAAGCCAACCAAAGTTTGAATTTTCTTGGCTTCAGCGGAATTACCCACGCCTAGCAATATTTTATTGGCCGCCAGATTAACCATCGATTTGGTAAGATCACCAATCTCCTGCGTTGCCAGCGAAGTAACCACCCGATACTTAGGCCCTTCGCGGATATCACGAGATAACTGTTGAATAACCTGCGCCTGACCCGCGATACGATGTACCTCGTCATAATTGAGGCTTTTGGTGGTTTCGCGTAAATGCTTAACACGCTGAAAATGGTATGCGCGCGTGACCTCTGGAAAGCGCTCTACATCAGCCGCGTCTACCTTGAGCCTGCCAGACAACACTTCCCGACCCAATAAATACATCACACAAGCCTGGCGCTTGCCTTCACTCGATATATCGTCTGCAGTCACTTTCTCTAAATCTAAGGCAATCACTCTGGCTTCTCCCACATCGAATTGTGTAGGGCCCGCAAGCACTGGATAACGATCGACAATTTCGCTCAAACTGCGAATAAAATAAGCCGGTGCGGTTTCTTGGGTTGTTACTTTTATGTCCTGAAAACTCGCCAGAATCTCGGCGCTGGCTGCAATCACTGCAAAGTCTTTGACCGTAGGCACGGCGTAGCGCTGGGCCAAGGACGCCAAATGAAACAGCTCGCGATTAAATAACTCATCAACGAGCTGCCACCAAGTAAGCGGTGAGTGGCGCTGGCGCCCGAAACCTGTTGAATGAAGCCAGTCGTCAATTGCTCGAACTTGATGCGCTTGATAGCGCCTTGGCGATTGCGTATCGTGACTTCGGTGATACGCGGTGCGAATCGCTTTAAGCACTAAACCCGCCATTCCTTCTTGCACATGCAATGTGTCATCCGCCAAGAGTAAACACATAAAGTTGACCAAGAAGCCTTCTTTTGAGGCGGTAGGAAAGCGCACACCCAATGGCGTATCAAAGGGATTCACGGCGTAGTCTGTGGTGTTACTGAACCGTACATACAGTGCAAGATGTCGTTGCTCAGGCGGTAGGCTGTACTTCACTAGATTTACAAACCCTGCCGATGACGGCCCTACGTCGAGCGTCATTATGTAAGGCAAGTGCGTTATGCCCTTCGCCGTCCACAGCGCCATATTGCGGGCTTGCTGCCAAAATGACTTGCCAAAGCGTTGTGGCGCAATAATGATTTCGCCCCAAGCCTTTTGCTTACTTGAAACAGGCTCATAGGGAATCACCTTACCGTCAATAGACCGCAATAACATGCCACCACTCCGCCAATAGGCTGCAGGACGAAATAAGGGCAAAACCACCAATGCATCTCGCAATGGGGCGCAGGCTACTTCAGCGGGGGTAGTACGCGTTACGGCGGGTAAGGTGGCCATGGATGTATACAGCGGGTCACCGGAAATGTGCTTAGTGTCCATGCCGCCCCAACTCTGAATAGCTTTAGTAAGCTTCTCGACATTAGTAGCGAGTTGTTCCTGCAGCGCAAGGGCAGACTGTTGATTAGCAGATGACAGACACACCCACGTTTCAGCCACGATGCTTAGACCAACAATGGCGCCATCATCTTCGCGGTAGCGACGCAAAAATGCCAATGCATGGTTGATGGCGCGATTATTGGTGCCACTCGTGTCGGTCCACGAAAATAGTTTAGCCAGCGTAGATTTAAGAACAAGAGCCGTGGCCGACAAACCATCGCTATTAAGCAAAATCCTAATACGATAGGGAACTTTAGAACGCTTTAAGTTAGCAAATAGCTCTTGGAAGTGGGTCGGCGATAAGCAGGGCCGAGTTACGATAACACCGCTGTGCAATCTGCCTCCATAGTTTACAACGCGACCATTATCAACGAGCTCCCCGGCGCCATTAGGAAACAATTGTTGCGTAAATGACGGCGGAAATAGATGTGACACTTCGCCACGGTTAACGTGGCGTTTACGCGTAGGTCGATACGAGTGCGGCAATGAGGGCTCCCACTGATAGCTCGTATTATCGGGTTCGGTCATTAGTCGCAAATCACGCAACAAGCGGCGACATGAAACTATTTCATTCACGATTCCTACGCTGTCGAGATCGTGGGTTAGCTGCTGCATTGTTGTGGCGTGCACGGCTTGCATTTGCGACGATCCACCGCACAGAGCAATACTGTGATCCGCTACGAGCCCAGCACTACTGCGAGCGGAACTGCGCTTTTGCGCGGCGGATTTACGTTCGGTTCTACCTAGCGCACTGGTATCAACCCACACACACAAATACACTTTCTCGTAGGCGCAGTGTTTCACGAGTGTTGCAATTTTTGCTTTTAAAATAGGTTCCAGCCCCAGATTGAATCGTTGACTCGTCGCCAAATTAGGTGCGATGGCGTCTTCTAGTTGCTTACGTACTAACTCTGTTTCGCCCCCCATAAACACAAAATCTAAGGCTATCCCGCGCTGTGACATCAGCCCTTGCCAGCGCCGTTCTAAAGCGTCGATGGTATTAGCAAACTGGACTTGCTGTGTCATTTGATACTGACCGTGCAGTTCAATCGCGCCCACCAAACCGTGGCGACGAGTGATAAACGCCGCTTCATCATTAATACCTGCTAGATCTAAATAGGCCGACGGCCCGTTTGCTCCCAGCTCATTCACGAGTGCTAACAATTCCGACACGTATCCACCAATCCGCAACGAGAGCGATTGCGGTCTGGCTTGCCACACATCGGTCTGTGCCATCGGTGAATGTTGCGTCAACCAAGGCAGCTTAGTTGCAATCCACCGTTTAATACGTCGCATCGGTCTGCTCCTTCTGCTGTAGCCGCTGCTTAAACCACTGGAAACGCTTGAACCAGTGTTCAAATTGGCTGGGGCGCGCCCAGTGGCTTTGAGCAATAAGTTCGATGTAAGGCGCATTGTGCGCACTTCTAATGGGAACGTAGCGCATGGTCTGCGCCACACCCTGCAATGCTTGCGAGCGCCACTCAGGTGCCGGAAGAGCACGCAGTTGAGCGACTAACTCCATCAGGTATTCGGGTCGCCAACCCATTATTTGTAGCTGTTGCCACCGCTCTACTCCGACCCGATTTAGCGTACTAAGAAAGCCCTGCGCAGATTTTACGCAGTGAGTTTTCGCGATGTATCTCACCCTGCTATTGTCGGTGTTAGAGCACTGCGCAAGAGTGCTTGAAGGATTTCCCGCAGAGGCCGATAAAATGGAATAGGCCATTACCGTCAGATGAATCAAACTGGCCTGATCGAGTTCTGGCAAGAGATAAATAAGTCCATCTTGTACCCGCTTTTCGTCAAGGCGCATGGCCTGTGCGCAGAAAACACAAACCGTACTCATTTGGTTCCTAGTACCAGTAGGTTCGAGGTACGACCAATTGCTAAAGAAATGCGTCTGCGTACCGCTTGGCGAACTGAGTGCACAATAATCGCACCGTGTGTTGTTGGACGGACCTTTGACCAGCGTGTTAGGCACACCAAACACATGGGCGGCAAAGTATTGGGGTTGGAGCGACACGCAGATTAACCCAGCGTAGTAGAGACGTGGCAACTAATACTTAGTTATCCAAAAACGGCACATCCGTCCCCTCACCAAAAATCTGACCAACATTAGTTTTTACCACAACCCGCCATACGATCAGAAGCGCACCCACTACAATTAAGATGATGGAGCCCATCACCCCTCTTTGTTGCTTTTTAGTTTCGCTCGTCAGCCCCACCCAACCGAAAATA
This sequence comes from uncultured Gammaproteobacteria bacterium, assembly GCA_964407915.1. Taxonomy (GTDB): domain Bacteria; phylum Pseudomonadota; class Gammaproteobacteria; order Arenicellales; family Arenicellaceae; genus Arenicella. The sequence goes on along the minus strand of CAYOXK010000110.1, from coordinate 464 downwards.
GCCATACCCGAACCAATCAACACGGCCAGCATATTCAGCACCTGCGAACCGCTCTGGCCCATTTCTGTAATGTTATCGAATGCCCCTTTCCACGTTGTGGTTTGTGCAACAGATGGACTCACCCACAGCATTAAGCTCAGCAGCCACACCAGGGGAGTCGCCAATTTGGCTGCGACCGTCTTAAGACAAAAGCGACAAGCGTCGATACAACGGCTAAACATGGGGAACCCGCTGCGAACGTGAGCGCTTGTAGTTGGCACCATGTGGTCGCCTTGCTGAGATTGTCTATCCATGCTTGCTCCTTGATCTTTCCGTGATCAGTTAAAGTTCTATAATTTGGTTTAGCTGGGAATAAACAGCTTTATATTGTCAGCCAGTTCAACACTAAACTGCGCCACCGTGGCGGCCGTGACACGCAACACGAGGTCTAGATTAACCGCCATGGTACCCGCCACAATAAAGAT
>CAYOXK010000109.1:0-8618 GCA_964407915.1 uncultured Gammaproteobacteria bacterium | reverse complement strand
AGATCGTTTCGCACCAAGATCTAAACCAACTACCGCGCTGCACTAGCGGCGCGTTGAGTTGAACCCGCCATGCCAATCGCAAAAGCCGTTACTAGCAAAGCGCCAGACCTTCCGGCTGCGGCGGCCGAAAACCCTTTTTTTGCAGCGGCTAGTCAGGCGCTTGCTGAGTCGCAGCCCGCACGCAAATGCGCGGCAATTCATGATCTTTTTCAACGCATCTCGCAGTATGAGTTTGCGTGCGAGCAAGCACCGCAGTTGTGTCGCTTGCCAGGATATCCAGAGAGTTTAGAGCTCGTGGCACCACGCCAACTCGCGCGGCGTGGGCTCGCGAGCCAGCTGGGCTGCAATGTTTTTATGCACGCCATCGCGCACATTGAATACAATGCAATGAATTTGGCGCTCGATGCGGCCTATCGATTTCGTGAGATGCCCACGCGCTTTTATCACGATTGGATGCGCGTAGCCGCAGACGAGGCGCGCCACTTTACCTTAATCGAACAATATCTAAACGAGAATGACAGCGGTTACGGGGCGTTTCCGGCCCATAATGGTTTATGGGAAATGGCCGAAAAGACCGCGCATGATGTGGTTGCGAGAATGGCACTTGTGCCACGAGTATTAGAGGCGCGCGGCCTGGATGTGACGCCTAAAATGATCTCGCGACTCGAGCAGATCGGCGATAGGCACGCGGTCAGTATTTTGCAAACAATCTACCAAGACGAGATCGAGCATGTGGATACAGGCTCTTGGTGGTTTCGCTTTACCTGCGAACAACAGGGCCACGATCCTCACTCGCATTTTTTTGCCCTCGTTGAGCACTACCTACATGGTGAATTGCGCGGACCATTCAACCTTCCAGCGCGCCTCAAAGCCGGCTTCGCAGAAGAAGAATTAGCAACGCTAAAAAGCCGTTACGACAACTAAGCCGCGCCAAGCCAAAGAGGCAGCCGACTAGGTGTCGACATCCAGTCGATATTCAGCAGACCGCGCATGCGCAGTTAGCGATTCGCCGCGCGCCAACACTGAAGCGTGTGCGCCAATGGCTTGCGCACCTTGGCGCGAAATGTTTAGCATACTAGTACGCTTTTGAAAGTCATACACACCCAACGGTGAACTGAACCGCGCGGTGCCGGACGTTGGCAATACGTGGTTGGGCCCTGCACAATAATCGCCCAAAGATTCCGCACTGTAATCACCGATAAAGATAGCGCCCGCATTGTGAATGCGTTCGGCTAAGTGGTCGGCATTCGCCGTAAAAATCTCCAGGTGTTCCGCAGCGATTCGATCGGCTAAAGCAACCAAATCGGCATCGCTGTTAACACAAATAATGGCACCGTGCTGGCTTAAGGCTGCGCGAATAATCTCGTGCCGCTCCATTTCGGGCAACAGCCGGTGTATGGATGCGCTGACTTTTTCGGCGAGAGCGGCAGAACGCGTTAGCAAAATCGCTTGCGCTTGCTCATCATGTTCGGCTTGCGCAAACATATCCATGGCAACCCAATCAGGGTTCGCCGTATCGTCGGCAATCACCAACACTTCGCTGGGCCCCGCCAACATGTCGATGCCAACGTGGCCAAACACCAATTGTTTCGCCGTTGCCACATAGATATTGCCTGGCCCCGTGATTTTATCAACGCGAGGAATGGTTTGAGTACCATAAGCCAAGGCTGCGATCGCTTGTGCACCGCCAACCCTAAAGACTCGGTCAACTCCTGCAATTTTAGCGGCCGCTAAAACCATATCGTTGTACTCACCCTTGGGTGTCGGCGACACGATAATCAATTCGGGCACGCCCGCCACTTTCGCCGGAATCGCATTCATAATCACCGACGAAGGATACGTAGCTAAACCGCCCGGCACGTATAAGCCCGCCCGCTGCAAAGGCGTTACTTTTTGTCCTAGCACCGAGCCATCGGCTTGCGTGTACGACCAACTCTTCTGCAATTGGTGGGCGTGATATTCGCGCACGCGCTCAGCTGCATACTCAAGCGCTTCGCGTTGTACGGTTGGAATTGCCTCTAAAGCCGAATCGATCCGCGCCGCTGGCACCTCAAGCTGATCGGCACTCAATTCAAAGCGGTCAAATTGATGAGTAAGCGCCACCAGCGCTTGATCGCCATCGCGAATCACCGCCTGAATAATCTCGGACACTTGCCGACGCACTTCGTCTTGTTTGTCCGAAGCGCCTTGCCGAGCTAAAAGCGCTGCAAAGTCCGACTCGAACGTTGGCTCATTAATATTTAAGTTGCGTATACGCATTAACTGAATACCCCGTAAAAGGCCGTTACTTTTGTATCACGCGCTGCAGCGACGACACCAAGTCCTGAATAGCGCTGTGTTGCGTGCGCATTGACGCCGCGTTGGCAATCAAGCGACAACTGATTTGGGCAATCAGTTCATGGGGAACAAGATTATTGGCTTTTAAAGTACTACCCGTCTCTACTAAATCGACAATCTCATCAGCGAGCCCTACTAGCGGCGCCAACTCCATAGCGCCGTATAACTTAATTATCTCGGCTTGCACGCCTCGTGATTGATAATACTTACGCGCTAGGTTGGGGTACTTGGTTGCAACCCGGAGGCGCTTTTTGGATGGGCGACTGGGGTGGTCAGTACGCCGCGCCGTCATCAGCCTACACCGAGAAATACCCAGATCCAACAGTTCGCACAAGCCTTCACCGCCATGCTCCATCAAACCGTCCTTACCTAGAATACCCAAATCGGCGGCGCCGAACTGTACATAGGTAGGCACGTCGGTCGCGCGAATAACCACCGCTCGTACATGCTCAAGATTGGTTGCAAAAATAAGTTTGCGACTCTTGAATGGATCGTCCAACAACTCAATTCCGATTGCTTTGAGCAACGGAATAGTTTGTTCAAGGATTCGGCCTTTTGACAATGCTATGGTTAACATCCGATTTCAGCTTCGCTTATTGATTAATGCGCGGGTGACCCGCTCGGCGCTCTCTTGCTAGCCGCACAGGCTAGCTCCCCGTCTGCACTTGAATGCTTAATGCCCCAAGCGATTATCTAGCAACTATTTAACGAGGGCTTGAAGCTCTGGGCTTTTATTCCAAATATGGCTTGGCACGCGTCTAATATTAGCGCCCAAACGTGACAATTTCTCTTCAATGCTCTCGTAACCACGGTCGATATGGTAGATGCGATCGATAACGGTCGGTTTATCGGCCATGAGTGCAGCCAACACCAAGCTGGCCGACGCCCGTAAATCAGTAGCCATAACGGGCGCGCCACGCAGCTTATTGCGCCCCGTAATAAAGGCAGTATTCCCTTCGAGGTCGATTTTGGCTCCCATGCGTTGCAACTCCTGAACATGCATAAAACGATTTTCGAAAATCGTCTCAACCACTTTTGAAGTGCCTTCAGCAAGCGCGTTTAATGTAACAAATTGCGCTTGCATGTCGGTGGGAAAAGCCGGATGGGGTGCGGTATGAATATTTACTGCTTTAGGCCGACGACCCTGCATATCGAGTTCAATCGAATTGCCGTCGATAGTGATGTGCGCACCCGCTTCGGTCAACTTATCCAGCACCGCATCTAAATACGAAGCATCCGTGTTGCGCGCCTTAACGCGTCCGCGTGTTACCGCGCCAGCCACTAAGTAAGTTCCTGTTTCGATGCGGTCGGCGATTACCCGATGCGTTGCATCGTGCAGACTATCCACGCCTTCAATAACAATTTCGGCAGAGCCTGCGCCGCTCACCTTTGCCCCCATTGCATTCAAACAATTGGCTAGATCCACAATTTCTGGTTCACGAGCGGCATTTTCGATCACGGTGGTGCCTTTCGCTAAGGTGGCGGCCATCATCAAGTTTTCGGTGCCCGTGACCGACACCATATCCATAAAAATTCTTGCGCCTTTTAAACGGTCGGCCGTAGCCTTGATATACCCATCCTCAATAACCACCCGCGCGCCCATCGCTTCCAGCCCCTTAATGTGCAAATTAACGGGCCGTGAGCCAATGGCGCACCCACCGGGCAACGACACTTCGGCATGACCCATCCTTGCCACCAAGGGCCCTAGCACCAAGATGCTGGCACGCATCGTGCGAACGAGGTCATACGGCGCGCGCACTTGGTTTAATCCGCGCGCATCAGCCGCAATATTCATACGCTCGTCAACTTCCATCGACACGCCTAAATAAGCCAACAGGCTCATCGTAGTGGTGATGTCCTGTAAGTGAGGAACATTACTTAAGGTAAGCTTGCCGTCGACTAATAACGACGATATCAAAATTGGCAGCGCCGCATTCTTCGCGCCCGAAATATTCACTTCGCCATACAGCGGCCCGGCACCCGTTACGATTAACTTATCCATGTTTTTCCTATTTGATCTATCGGTTGCTCAGAACGCTGCGTGCTGCAACTAGCCATTTAAGGCTTGTTGTAATTCACCGCTCTCGTACATCTCAGTCATGATATCGCTACCGCCGATAAACTCACCTTTGATGTAGAGCTGCGGAACTGTCGGCCAATTAGAATATTCTTTAATGCCTTGCCGTACCGCATCATTACTCAGCACGTCAACGGTAACAAACTCGGCACCGAGCGCCTGCAGTATTTGGATCGCGCGCCCCGAAAAACCACATTGGGGAAAGTTAGCATTGCCTTTCATAAACAACACAACCGCATTATCGGAGACGGTTTTTTGAATCTGCTCGTGGATGGTTAATTCTTCGCTCATAATGTTTGTGAACCTCTTTCTAGAAAGTATTAGATGGTGTGCAGACGTTGCTGACTGTGCAAACGCAACGTCTGATATCAGTTGTTAAGCGTAAACGGGGTCTGGTGCGCCAGACAGTTAAGTTTACGCCTTAGCTTGCTCTGCGGGCGTGAGTGTTTTCATCGACAAAGCATGTACCTCGGCGCGCATTTTATCACCAAGCGCTTGATACACGAGTTGATGACGCTGAATGCGCGACTTACCGTCAAACTCGGCGGCAACAATCACCGCCTCAAAATGATGTCCGTCGCCCTCTACCGAAACAAGCGCCTCGGCAAAGCCCGCCTCGATCCATTCCTTTAACTGTGCCGGTGTGACCATAATTGATTACTCAAACTGTTGCGCAACAGCGCAATTGTTAACCTTTGAAAATAGCGCGCAAGGATACCTTAAATCGACTTGGTTTCGCACCCTATTATGTTAGTGTACGGTTAATTGGCTGCGTGAAATATCGCAACCGTGTGCAAAAGCCGATTAAATTGGTGCGCTTACGAGCGTTCTCGATTTAAGCTCAACCGTCGCCAGTAGAAACTATCATGTACTCGTTAAAATTCAAATTCAGCGCGCTCCAAGCGGTACTGCTTACGCTTGCTGCTCTGGTGTTGACCCTTACGTTGGCGCCAACCGCGCTAGCGCAAAACAATAAAGTTGTGGTAATTCCCTTAGCAGGCGATTCGGTCGACCCGAAACTGGTACCCATTGTGGTCGGGGCTGTTTTAAATCCTGGTGGTTTTGTCGGAACTGGAATTAGCGATATGTCTAATTCGCTCGAAGGGACTTATTTGTTTACGCTCAGTAAACCTATTGCGGGTCCAGCTCCGGTTGTGCTCATAACGCCAGCCACCAACAACCGAACGGCAAACTATTCACCGTCAGACGACATTATTACGGTGCACCTATATGATCAGAACGGCGTAAAGTCGAATGGCAGCTTTAGTATTGTTGTGTATGAACAAGTCGTTGCCTTACCGAACAATAACTAGTTCGACCGCTGCCGGGTTTATTAACCACGCAGCTTGTAGCCACTTTTAAGCATCCGCAAACACACTAGCGAAACTAGGCATGTGAATGCCGTCATTACCACGAAACTAAACGCTGGTGACTGATCCGACTGGCCAAAGAATCCGTAGCGAAACCCGTCGATCATATAAAAAAACGGGTTCCATTTAGACAATGCGTACCACAGAGGGGGCAGCGACTTGATCGAGTAAAAAACCCCACTCAAAAAAGTCAGCGGCACGATCAGAAAGTTTTGAAAGGCGGCGATTTGATCAAACTTCTCGGCCCATATTCCGGCAATTAAACCCAACGCCCCCATCGCAAAGCTGCCCAGTACCGCGAACCCCACAATGATAAAGGGGTTGTGTACGGGAACGTCAGCATAGAAAATTGCCAACAACAAAACGCCTACCCCCACCACTAAACCGCGCGCTATGGCGGCCGCGATATAGGCAATAAACACTTCGAGCTCGGATAAGGGTGGCAGCAGGATAAAAATAATACTGCCCATGACCTTGGACTGAATCATGCTGGACGAGTTATTGGCGAAGGCATTCTGAATAACCGCCATCATCAATAAGCCCGGAATTAAAAAAGTGACGTAATCGACGCCAGGGAATACTTCTACCCTGCCTTGCAACACGTGCCCAAACACCAATAGGTACAAGAGCGAAGTCAGTACTGGAGCAAGTACGGTCTGCAACCACACCTTCGCAAACCGAGCGAGCTCCTTACGAAACAACGTGTAACAAGCATAGCTATTCATCGAGCGCTCCGTTAAATCTCAGGGCTCAAAGCGGGCTGCTTGCCCGTCATCTGTACAAATACGTCTTCAAGATTGTCATTAACGACCGACACAAAAACAATCTCTAGGCCATGCGCCCGCAGTTGATCAAGTATCTCCATAACCGAATCTTGATCGCGGTGCAGCGTTAACTCTAACTCATTTGCTTTGCATCGGATGATGCCTTCTTGCAGAGTGGCTGGAACCGAAGCAATGTCGAGTCGAGTCTTGATTAACAACTTGCTGCCAAGACCGCGCGCCAACAGGGCTTGCTTAGATTCAAGAGCAACAATCTGGCCGGCATCAATAATCGCAATGTGATCGCACAGCGCTTCGGCCTCTTCTAGGTAGTGCGTGGTCAACACCACAGTGGTGCCCTGCGCATGCAGTTGTTTTACAAACTTCCACATTGATTGACGCAGTTCAACATCAACCCCTGCGGTGGGCTCATCAAGCACCAATACCCGCGGTTTGTGCACTAACGCTTGCGCGATCAGCACGCGACGCTTCATACCACCTGATAGCTTACGCAAATTGGTGTCGGCTTTATCCAGCAGGTTTAAATTGGTTAACAACTCGTCAATCCACTGGGCATTATTACGGATGCCAAAGTAGCCTGATTGAAATTGCAATGTTTCACGCACGCTAAAAAAAGGATCTATAACAACTTCCTGTGGCACCACCCCTAAATGGCGACGGGCTAAACGAAAGTCGGCGTGGACGTCCGCACCGAGCACCACAAGCGCTCCAGAATCTACTTGGATTAAGCCAGCCAATGCGCTGATTAACGTGGACTTGCCGGCCCCATTAGGGCCGAGCAAGCCAAAAAACTCGCCCTCTTGAATAGAGAAGCTAACCCGATCGAGAGCTTGCAGCGTGCCGTAGCGCTTGCTTACATGCTCAACGCGAACGGCTTGCATTTAGACTGCGTTCTTGGATTTCAGGTCGGCGATTAGACCATCGACGCCTTTAGTATCGAGGGTGTTTTTAAAAGTGGCGCGGTAGGTTGAAATAAAATTGATCCCGGCCACCTCGATGTTATAGGCGCGCCATTGCGTATCACGACGGTTACTCATATGTAAATTAATTGCATACACCTCGCCTTGTGCGGAGACCAATTCGGCTTTAACCAGAACGCGATCACTGTCTGGCGTGGTGCTCATAGGCAAGTAATTAACTTTTTCGTTGCCCGTGTACTCAAGCAATGCAGTCGCGTAAGTACGCATCAAAAAGGTTTGAAATTCTTTGGCAAACGCTTCGATCTGTTCTGGCGTGGCAGAATTGGAATAAGACCCAAGAATCAAGCGCGCCATGCGCGGCACGTGCACTGCGGGGATTAAAGTGCTGTCGACCATCTCGTAGAGCGCTTGATTGTCCTTTTTGTAGAGTTCACGATTTTGCTGAATGTTAGTAACAATGGCATCAACCGTTTGCTTAACTACCTCTTCTGGTGGTGTCATCGCCATCGCGTTTTGTGTTAGTAGCAACGCAGTCGCAAACGTGCAGACGCCAAAAGCTCTTTTAAGCAAGGATATGTTCATCATTGGGTTAAATTTCATAAAGTTCTCAATTCGAGTAATAAAGTTAAGGGGATATACCCCAAAAAGTTAACTTCACACAATCAACGCACCTTTCTCGGGCTGCGGGGTTTGTGGTAAGTATGTCAGGTCGGGCTGAACGGGGGCTGAATGCCCACGTTTTGAGTGCCGGTGTTCCAATCTAAATCGCTGGGAGTTCAATCACGCTCAAGTCAGTTCGCGTAGTCAGACGCGTCGAGTCACACATCCGCGCGCCACCAGCCTACATTAGTTAAGGCCGTGGATAGTAGCCCAACACTTGCCAACGAGATGTTGAGAAACCCGTAATTGTGCTTGCATCCAGCACTGGTTTATCAAAAAGCTCCGACAACCGCCTCGCCGTATTGATTGCCAAATAGGCCGCTCAACAAAAATCACCACCGTTGCGAGGTCATGACGTAGCTAAAAGCCCTTATTTAGGCTTTCTTACTTACTTTTTTGGACACCTTTTTACTTACTTTTTTATTGGCATCGTTGGCTTGGGTGGTTACGGTAGCCCCGCCTGTCGTTGCCG
>CAYOXK010000108.1:7087-8640 GCA_964407915.1 uncultured Gammaproteobacteria bacterium | reverse complement strand
TTGGCAGTCTGGAAATACGGGTGCATTGTTAGTAAGCCTCTTGAGCCGAATGAGTTTGTTCATATTGTAGGCGAATCGCGTTGGCCAATTCATAAACAGCCATCGCATATAAAACGCTTTGATTGTAGCGAGTGATCACATAAAAATTTTCATGTGTAAAATAATACTGATCAATCGTCGCGAAAGCGGGGGCGTCGTCCGTCCGCGCGTTAACCGTCCACTTAGAATCACTAGGTTTAGCCGCTACTGCACCATTTTTTGCTGCAGCCGCCTGTTCACTCACCTGAGGCATCTTTAGTTGCTGTCCGCGATAAATTGCTCCTCGCGGACCAATATTATTGAGCAACATAAGTGCTTTGCACGGTACCTTATGCGCTTCTGCAATTTCGCAAATGGTATCGCCTGCGCGCACTAAGTAGAGCCCGGATTTTTGCGGGTCGTTGACCTCTTCCGCCGCGTTTAACCACAGGACGTTCAACTGCTCATCGGCATTGATGTGGGCCGCAATCGGCGCGCCTAAGGCACGTAATTCCTCAGCACTGAATTTAACTGATCGTTGCCGATTGGCTAGAGCCGTGACGTTTTCAGGTAAAGTCGCATGACTGCTAGACGTTACAGGGGCACCACGTTGCCAGCCATTTTTAACAAAATAGTTGGCAATACTACCAATCGCGTCCGCGGGTTGATTGATCAGGTCAATAACACCATCTCCCGAAAAATCCACTGCGTAGTGCCGATAACTGCTCGAAATAAATTGCGGGTAGCCCATCGCGCCGGCATAGGAACCAAGCACCTCATCAAGCGCTAGGTTGTTTTCTTTCGCTAAAATTAAGAAGTGCTTTAATTCATCAGCAAAGAATGCACTGCGACGCGGAAAATCAACCACCAAAGAGACCAAGGCATCAATTACTTTATGCGTGCCTTTGAAGCGACCGAATTTGGACTCAACACCGATAATGGCCACGATCATTTCGGCAGGCACGCCATACTCTTGCTCAGCTCGGTTTAGCTCTTGTGCATACTCTTGCCAAAACTCAGCGCCACTTTCAAAACGTTCAGGCTGCATAAAGATTTTGCGGTAGCGCCCCCAAGTGAATTTGGACTCTGCGGGGTTTTTCATCGCGTTCAAAATGTCTTCTTGAACCGTGGCCTTAGCAATCAATTCAACTAACTCTGATTTGGTATACACTTTTTCAGCGACCAATTCGTCGACCACCCGCTGCAGATTCGGATGCGCGTTGATGGGCACAGCGTGTGCTTCAAATGACCAAAGCAGACTGAAGACTATAGTCGCGAATACGCGGCTCATGCGGACGATACTGACCGTAGCATCCATTCTGTTTCGCGTAGTTCGTACGCATGCACTTCTAATTTTCAATCTCATTTCCCTACTGCTTGGCAAACATGGTGGTTTGCTCGGTTGCGTAAATCGTTGGCCGTACCCAATTCCATTCGGTAGACCGGCTTTTAAAAAGTGTGGTTAAGCGGACAGCGCTCGATACGCTGATGGCTCTCGATACGCTGATGGCTCTCTATACGCTGATGGCTCTCTA
>CAYOXK010000108.1:0-6987 GCA_964407915.1 uncultured Gammaproteobacteria bacterium | reverse complement strand
ATGGCTCTCTAGACGCTGATGGCTCTTTTGTCGCAGCAACTAAAGGCTAATGCGACATAAGACGCTGATGCGAGCGAATCCCCATCAGAATACCAAAACCCGCCATCAATGTGACCATTGACGTGCCACCGTAACTTATCATCGGTAAAGGCACTCCAACCACGGGCAGCATTCCGGATACCATCCCCACGTTTACAAACACATAAAACAAGAAGGTCATAGAAATACTGCCGCCGAGCAAGCGCAGGTAAGAGTCTTTACTCGAATAAGCAATATATAGGCCGCGTGCCGTAATGAGAGTGTAAAGCAGTAGCAACATAAACACGCCAACAAAGCCGAACTCTTCAGAATAAACAGAAAAAATAAAATCCGTATGCCGCTCTGGAATAAATTCGAGCTGCGATTGACTACCCTGCAACCACCCCTTACCCTGCGCACCCCCGGAGCCAATCGCGATCATTGACTGGATGCTGTGATACCCAGCCCCCAATGGGTCAGACCACGGATCAAATAATGTTGAGATACGCCTCTGCTGATAAGGCTCAATGAAATTATAGAGCACTGGCAAAGAAGCAATCCCGAGCGTGCCTAAGACTAAAATGGATCGCCACGAAAAGCCGGCCAAAAATATAATAATTAGCCCAGACAAAGTAATCATAATGGTCGTACCTAGGTCGGGCTGCTGCAAAATAAGGGCCGCAGGGAAGAACAAAACAACGAAGGCCACAACTAAATTCATATTGGAAGGGGGCAAGCTGCGCCTCGCAAGCACCCACGCGACCATCATCGGTACACCCAACTTCATAATCTCAGACGGCTGGAAACGCATAAAACCCAAATCGAGCCACCGTTGCGCACCTTTACCTGTGTATCCAAACAACAACACCAGGCACAACAAAAACAAACCAACTCCATATATTAAAGGCGACCAGCGAAACCACGATTCGGGCCGCAATTGCGCAAAGAGCAACAGTACGGTGAATGCTACGAGCATGCGTAACGACTGGTTGAAAAGAAGGCGGGGATTTTCGCCCCCTGCGCTCCATAAGATAGTCAAGCTGGTGATGCTCAGCAAAAGCAAACCAATAAACAACGGCCAATCAATTCGAAAGTTAAACATAGTTGGTTAACCGCCCGGCGCGGAAGCGAGAGTTCCGCTCTCCGGATGGTCCGCTTGCAGTGATTCAGAGAAATAATAGTCGAACAATTGTCGCGCGATGGGCGCGGCCACGGAACTGCCGCCACCGCCATTTTCGACTACCACGGCGACCGCTATTTTAGGTTCCTCAACCGGTGCGAATGCCACAAACAAGGCATGATCTTTTTGAAACTCAGTCAGCTTAGTCGCATCATATCGCGCCCCCTGCGCAATCGCTACAACCTGCGCGGTGCCTGTCTTGCCCGCCATCGTGTAGGCAATATCACGTCCAATATAGTAGTGAGCAGTTCCTTTAGGATCCTCAACGACACCTCGCATACCGTCCAAGATCGTCTCGAAATGAGAGTCGCTGAAAGCGGGCTGAACGGCTCTCAGCTCGGGCGCAATATCAACGAACGAGAAACTCTGATTAATGTCTGACACGAAGTGATTAATTAAGCGTGGTTCAACAAGTCTGCCTCTATTCGCCAACGTGGACGCCATAACACCTAACTGCAGAGGCGTGGTCAACGTATAACCCTGCCCAATCCCGGTAATCAGGGTTTCGCCTGGATACCACGGAGCTCCACGTGCATCACGCTTCCATTCACGCGATGGTACTAGGCCATCTGGCTCGCCCAATAGGTCAATGCCTGTTTCCGACCCCAGTCCAAAGCTGCTAAAAAAACTATGCAGCTTGTCGATGCCTAGGTGATTCGCGAGCTGATAGTAAAAGACATCGCATGACTTCATGATGGCATCAATCATGTTAACCGCGCCGTGACCTTCGCGTTTCCAACAGCGGTAACGATGACTGTTTCCCTTGATTTGATAGTACCCAGGACAATGCACTTGCCTATCTGCCGACCAACCTGATTCCAAACCCGCCAATGAGACCAATTGCTTAATCGTAGAACCCGGCGCATAACGTCCATACAAAGCGCGATTCAACAGCGGACGTTGTGGGTCATCGCGCAGTTCTGCGTAAGAGCGATGGTCGATACCATTAATAAATTTATTCGGGTCGTACACTGGGTTGCTCACAAACGCTAGAACTCCCCCAGTGCTCGGCTCGATTGCGATAACCGACCCGCGTCGATCACCGAGCAATTCGCGCGCTTTAACTTGCAGCTGCGCGTCTATATTAAGCACGACGTCTTGGCCAGAGACGGCGGGCACTCGATCTAACACTCGGATGGAACGCCCGTGTGCATTTGATTCGATTTGCTCAAAGCCTACCTCGCCCAACAACTCGGCTTCATAGAACTCCTCTACGCCTAATTTACCAATGTACTCAGTGCCTTTGTAAGCCTGCGCGTCGATGCGGTCTTTTTCACCCTGGTTGATACGGCCCACATAACCCAACACATGCACTAATTCGCCCCCATAAGGATAAAAGCGCTGCAGTCTTGCCTGCACCTGCGCGCCCACAAATTGATGTTGATTTACCATGAATCGGGCCACTTCATCTTCGCTCAAGTTAAGCTTAAGCGTGTGGGCCTCAAAACTGGGACGCGCTGTTAAATTTGTTCTAAAGCGTTCGAGTTGGATAGGACTGAGTAAAACGATGCGCGCTACCTCATCGAGCAAGCGGTCCATATCGTCCACCTGATCAGGATAAATCTCGAGCGTGAAAACCGGCACGTTCTCAGCCAATACACGCCCCTTACGATCGTATATCTGCCCCCGAATTGGGGGAACCGCGACTAAGCGCACACGATTGTCCTTAGACAATACTTCAAACCGTTCGTGTTGATAAAGCTGCAGATACCCAACGCGGATCATCAACAACAACACAAGCACCACCAATAGCACGCCTAGAATAACCAGACGCGCCTGAATCAATTTTGATTCCTGTAAGTAGTCTTTTAGTTCGAGCTGCTCCATAGGGAACTGTTAGTCCGAGAGATTAAACTGGCCGAAGGCCTTATTTTTTGCCTGTGAGTAACGATCAGTGGGTTTATGGGGTGCCATCACTTGTGCCTTATTGCTTCGATGGATTAATGATTGCGCGCAAACTGACGCAATTCATTAAAGGCAATAAACACGAACGGCCAAGCCAACATACTGCCTACGGTCGAATACCAAAAAGACCATGTAAAACTAAAGTCGTCAACAAGGCCATAAACCCAACCCGTCACGAGTTTGAGAACTGCTAATAACAGCCCAATCAATATAGCTTGTTGCCAAGCAGTCATCACCTGTAGCTGATGACTTGATTTGTTGACTAAAAATGCAATCAATACCAAGCCCAAACTCAGCACCCCAAACGCTTTAACGGTGAGCACATCAAGTAGTATGCCTAATACAAACCCAGTAATAGGACCGTAGCGATTTGGCTCAACAAAACACCAAAAAATCAACGTTAGAACTATCCAGTCAGGCCAAAAATAGTATAAATAATCGGCTACGTTTAACATCGATAAAACCAACGCGATGGCTACCGAAATAATGAAAGGGGTTAAGCTGCTAGAGTTCGATCGAGAGTTCTGCATTAGGGGGTTCCCGCATTCGCTTCTCGCGACAAAATTAAAACACTTGTCAATTGCTCCAAGCGCGCGATTGGGGTAGCTCGAACATCGATAAACGCACTGTCGTCGACTACTCTCACGCTGCTCACTCGCGCAACGGGATAACCCGCCGGAAAACGTCCGCCCAAGCCTGAGCTTAAAATTAGATCGCCTTCCTGAATATCCGAATTTATATTGAAAAAGGGCACCTTGAGTTCGTAGAGCAACCCAGTGCCTTGTACCACCGCACGCAAACCGTTGCGCTCGATTTGCCCGGGCAACGCGTGCCCAGGATCAGTTATGAGGGCAATGCTACTGGTTAACGGCATGGCCTCGGTCACTTGACCGACAACACCTTGATCATCAATCACCGCCTGGCCTTGATAGATCCCATCTCGGAGTCCCTTTGCAACAACAAACGTATGGTTGTCGCGATCAATATCGGCATTGACAATAGCGGCAAGGACAATGGATTCACGTAAGCGTGGAGAGGCGCCCAGCAGGGCCCGCAACTCACCGTTCTCCTTTGCAAGACCCTCAAGAAGCAATGATTGTGCTTTGAGTTGAAAGTACTCCTCACGCAAATTCTCGTAAGCCAATTTCACGTCGGGCTCGCTGTCTAATAAACTCGCAAACGACTGTGCAATGCTTTGCGGAACAGACGCGAGTTGCTGTACAGGTCGTAACACTACTGACAACACGTTTCTAGGCGTGTCAAACCAAGCACTTGTTGCATCAACCACAATGACAGCCAATGCAAGAAGCGTTACGAGAACGAATCGAATACCAACAGGGTCGCTTCTGAATCGGTTAGCCATGGTTCTTTAACGAGTCACAACAATCTTTGTTTGCCCCCGCTCGTTGAAACACTACTCGTGTGCAAAAACGTCCGCTAACGTATCCATTTCTTCCAGCGCTCGGCCACAACCCCGCGCAACGCAGGTCAATGGGTCGTCCGCAATCACTACCGGCAGGCCCGTATCT
This sequence comes from uncultured Gammaproteobacteria bacterium, assembly GCA_964407915.1. Classification (GTDB taxonomy): domain Bacteria; phylum Pseudomonadota; class Gammaproteobacteria; order Arenicellales; family Arenicellaceae; genus Arenicella. Next base: position 2,355 of record CAYOXK010000108.1, on the reverse strand, counting down.
TCCATTAATCGACGATCTATGTCGCGTAACAAGGCTCCGCCACCAGCAATGACCATACCTTTGTCGCCAATGTCAGCGCTGAGTTCGGGTGGCGTTTGCTCTAAAGCTTGTTTGATTGTTTGCACAATGGCTTCCAACGGATCACTAATCGCCGCGTAAATCTCTTTACTGCTTAAAGTCACCGCACGCGATAGCCCTTCAGCAATGTCACGGCCCTTAACTTCCATCTCGCGTTCTTCGGACTTATCCCACGCGGTGGCGATGGCTTTCTTAACCCGTTCGGCAGTGGCCTCACCAATCAATAAGCCATGGTTACGTCGCACATGGTTAATAATGGCTTCGTCAAACGTATCGCCTGCGACTCTTAATGAGGTGCTGTAGACCATTCCGCCTAAGGACATAACCCCTACTTCAGTGGTGCCACCACCAATATCTAACACCATTGACCCCGTTGGTTCTGCCACAGGCAAATTGGCGCCAATCGCAACGGCCATTGGCTCTTCAATTAAGAACACTTCACGCGCACCTGCTCCATAGGCAGACTCTTTAATTGCGCGTCGCTCAACTTGAGTCGAGCCGCACGGCACACAGATGATGATGCGTGGGCTACCCTGAAAAAAACGATTCTCCTGCACCTTTTTAATAAAGTACTTCAACATCTTTTCGGTGATATTGAAGTCGGCGATCACGCCGTCTTTCATGGGTCGAATGGCCTTAATCGAACCGGGTGTTCTGCCGAGCATTTTTTTGGCTTCGGCGCCGACGGCAAGCACGCTTTTATTCGTCATACCTCCGCCAGGCATATGACGAATTGCCACGACCGAGGGTTCGTTTAATATGATCCCCTTATCCTTTACGTAAATGAGAGTGTTTGCAGTACCAAGATCAATAGCGAGATCATTGGAAAAAAGTCCGAGAATGCTTCTGAACATTGCTTTATTCTTTTAATGGTTGTGCCCAAGAAACACTAGGCGGTAAAGGGACAATTAGCTGCATGGTTGTTTATCGAAGTTCGAAAAAAACGGATTTGCTAAATTTCAATCATAGCAAACGACGGTTGGCATCAATAATAACCCGCTAAAGACGCCCGAAGTCTTCTAACCTGCGTGGCCGAGATTGTACATGGATACTAGACGGTTCGCCATGTTACTATGCCGCTGAACATGGTAATTTCGTGGCAATATCAACCCTTGAGGCGCTTTTGTGGCAAAGATCATATTCTTACCCTATGGCGATCTAATGCTTTCGCGTAGAATCGCGGTAATAAGCAAAACGCGCCCCTAAATATACGACTTACACGTACCTATTTTAGGCTCGCTACGCTGCGCTTATGCTCGCATGCACGCATTAAGCACGCATCGGTGAGCATAATTAGTTGCTCCGAATCGATTGCTTGCCGCTGAGAGCACTAACTGATTCTGTGCAGTTACAAGTGTTGCCTCGCAGCGACGTCGCATATTTTTAGAATTTTTTAGCCCTAATCTATTTCTACGTAACCATCTTACACATCATGTCTCTCGATCATACTACCGTCGCTCATATCGCCGCACTAGCGAAACTGCAAATTGATGAGGCAGACTTACCGATGGTCGCCGCTGAGCTTAGCAAGGTTTTAGACTTAGTCGCCCAAATGGATGCAGCAGACACGGACGGCATTGAACCCATGACGCACTCCTTTGATGCCACGCTGCGCTTACGCGAAGACCGCGTAACAGACACAGACAATCGCACTAAATTGCAGAGCATCGCACCGGATACCGAACAAGGCCTGTTTTTGGTTCCACGCGTTATTGAGTAAACACGCGCGCAATTAAAAAGCGCTCGATTGTCTACACCATCACGCGCCTTGTTCTCGCTCCCAGCGCCTACATTGTAACTATTTGACTTCCTTCATCAGAGATATACCGTGTCCTTTTCCAACTCGCAAAACATTACCCTGCAGTATTTGCTCACACAGTTGCAACAAGGCTCTGTGTCGAGTGTTGAGCTCACGCAAGAATATTTGCAACGCGTAAGTGCCTCAACGCTAAACGCTTTTATCAGCGTTAATGCTGACGCGGCGCTGCAGAGCGCCTCGCAACAAGACGCGGCCCGCGCGAAAGGTTCTGCCAAGTCATTGCTCGGCTTACCCATCGCCCATAAAGATATTTTTTGCATTGATGGTTGGCGCACTACCTGTGGCTCCAAGATGCTCGAAAATTTCATTGCGCCCTATACCGCCACCGTCGTTGCCAAGCTCGAGGACGCGGGCACTGTAACACTCGGCAAGACCAATATGGACGAGTTTGCGATGGGGTCTAGCAACGAGAACTCCTTTTTTGGTCACGTAACCAATCCGTGGAGCCAAAGCGTCGC
>CAYOXK010000107.1:0-9048 GCA_964407915.1 uncultured Gammaproteobacteria bacterium | reverse complement strand
ATCATTCATGCACAGCATCACCTGGAAGCGATGACTGCATTAACGCGGTATCCGCACGTGCCCGCTGTGTATGTGTGTCACGGGTGGCTGCCACCGGAAGAAGCGCCCATAAAGCACCCTCGAATTTACCGTTACATTGCCGTGGACGAGTTAGTAAAGTTACGGCTAGTGGAAGAGTGTGGCGTACCGGACACTATGGTACGAGTGCATCTGAATTTTGTTGATCTTGCGCGGTTTCAACAACGCCGTCCATTACCGCTCACCGCGCAGCGAGCGCTCGCGTTTAGTAATTACATTAACGATTCGAATATTTTGCCCACTTTGCGCGAGGCGTGTATTCAGGCTGGAATAGAGTTAGACGTGCTTGGAGCCACGTCGGGTAATGCGGTCGCTGCACCCGAAGCGGTTATCGGCGAGTATGACATCGTATTTGCCAAGGGTCGCGCAGCACTCGAAGCGTGCGCGGTAGGGGCAGCGGTTATCGCGTGTGATGCGGCGGGAATCGGAGCAATGGTCTCGACCGACTCGCTTAAGCATTTTCGCGATTACAATTTTGGGCTTCGCTTACTGCGGAACAAGGTTACGGTTGCAGCGATTACCGAACAGCTTGAACGGTACAGCGCGACCGATACCCGCGCAGTCACAGCCATGATTCGCGCCGACATTGGCATTGATCTTGCGATCGAAAGGCTTGAGTTGGAGTATCGCGCAGCCATCGAAGCGCATGCGCGACGCGATACCCATGCGCCAGATGCCGTTGAACAAGAAGCGAGGGCGGTGTCGGCTTACTTGCGCCATGGGCCATTACATGGGGATTTCTCCAAAGATCAATTTGCGCAACTTAATCAGCAAATTGGCAAATATACATCGCGTGTGCAGTCGCTCGAAGGGGAAGCGCGTGGTTTAAATGCTGAGCTTGTGCGCTCCAATAACGTAGTCAACGATTTGCGGGTGCAGAACGAATCCTTACTGACCGACGCGGAGCAACTTCGATCAGAGCTTGCTAACAGCCGCGAAATGGCCAATGAAAAAATAACCAAACTTAGCTGGGTAAACCATGTGCTAGGAAAACGATTGCGCCGCATAGAGCACTCGCTCACCTGGCGCATTCGCACCCGTATCGTCAGTGTTGGTTGGATACAGCGCATTTACCGAGCGTGTTTTAAGTAGTAAGCCAAAGAGACCACAAAATGGACCAAACCTATAAAACAGCATTAGAACAGGCCGCGCAGTACGCTAATGAATATCTTGCCAAGGTGCCCGAGATGCCGGTGTTCCCACCCATGGGTGCGCGCGCCGACCTCAGTCTCTTCGACGAACCCTTGCACGCGGATGGTCAACCTGCTGAAACTACGTTACGGCTGATGCACCAAGTGGGCAGCCCGGCCACGGCCGTAACCACTGGGGGGCGTTATTTTGGCTTTGTGGTGGGTGGTGTGTTGCCCGTCACGATGGGCGCTAATTGGTTGGCGGGTGCATGGGACCAAAGCCCTTCGTCGGAAATGAATTCGCCCGTGGGGGTCAAACTAGAAGCGGTCGCAGGGCGCTGGTTGCTGGAGCTGTTTGGTTTACCGTTTGATAGTGGTGTCGGTATGACCACAGGTGCAACCATGGCCAACTTCACCGCGCTCGCTGCCGCGCGCACGGCGTTGTTAACGCAGGCAGGTTGGAATGTAGAAAATGATGGCTTATATGGTGCGCCAGAGATCACGGTAGTCGTCTCTGAGGAAGTCCACGTGACCGTGGAGAAAGCGTTGTCACTCCTAGGCTTTGGTAAAAAGCGGGTGGTGCGAGTACCCACGGATGGTAACGGAGCAATGCGGTTGGACGCATTGCCAGCGCTTGACGCTTTAACGATTGTTTGTACTCAGGCGGGTAATGTCAATAGCGGCGCCATTGACCCCATTGGCGCAATCACCGAACTTGCCCTCGCCGCAGGTGCGTGGGTGCATGTAGATGGTGCGTTTGGTTTATGGGCTAAACTTTTACCTGAACATGACGGTGTGTTTGCTGGCATGGAACGGGCGCATAGCTTTGCCACCGACGGCCACAAATGGCTTAATACGCCTTATGACTGTGGGATTGTAATCTGTCGGCAGGCTGATATGTTGCATCAGGCGATGGCAACTACAGCGCCTTATTTTCGCGCCGATGGTCAAATCGCCCCCAAAGACATGGTGCCAGAATTTTCCCGCCGTGCGCGCGGTGTGGAAGTGTGGGCCGCTTTGCGCACATTGGGGCGTAACGGGCTCACGCAAATGATTCGAGGCTGTTGCGATCACGCTCGTGACTTTGCTGAAGGGTTACGGGCGATAGGGTTTGAGGTCTTAAATGAGGTTGTGCTTAATCAGGTGGTCGCTACCATTGGTTCTGAAGCTCAATTGGCCGCCCTACGCACCCATGTAGAAACGTCGGGAGAGTGTTGGTTTGGCCCTACGGTGTGGAAGGGCCGTCACGCGGTACGCATCAGTGTGTCGAGCTGGCGCACTACTAAGCAAGATGTCCAACGTTCGCTGACCGCCATTCGCGCCGCTAAAGATGCCGTGATGTAAAAGGCGATCCTCATTGTAAGGCAGTGTTAGGTGGCGGAACGTCGATGCTCCCACGAATCTTGGCACCTAGTTTGAAAATGGTGGTTGGCCTATTTGCGGTCTGCGGATGTATTAAAGCGAACACTAACGGCATAATTATTCATTAACTAACTCCAATCCTGCAGGCTGTATAGGCCCAACTATCATGATACTCAACGACGAGCAAAACCTTATTCAAGACACGGCGCGCCGATACGCATTGAGCAATTTAGCACCGGTTGCCGCGCAGTTAGATCGGGCTGATGACCCGCAGACAAATCGCGCTACATTCCTCGAAAATCTTAAAGGGCTCGCGGACCTAGGCCTTATGGGCCTGAATGTGCGTGGCGAATATGGTGGTTCAGAGGCAGGGGTGGTGGCCTTTAGTGTGGCGATTACCGAGATTGCGCGCGCTTGCGCAGCAACGGCGGTGACGACCTCCGTGACCAATATGGTCGGCGAGGTGATTCAGGCTGTGGCCAATGAAGAGCAAAAATTACGCTATTTGCCTAAGTTGTGTTCGGGCGAGTATCCGGCGGGGGCCTTTTGTTTGTCGGAGGCTGCGGCGGGATCTGATCCTGCCAGCATGCAAACACAGGCGCGCCGCGACGGCGACGATTGGGTGCTCAATGGCGCGAAAATGTGGATAACGAGTGCGGAATACGCGGGCGTATTCGTGGTGTGGGCGGTGACCGATGCGGCGGCTCCGAAAGGCAAAGGGATTTCCTGCTTTTTAGTTGAGCAAGGTACACCGGGGCTCACGATCGAGCGCGGCGAAGAGAAGATGGGCCAGAGAGCGTCGTCAACGAATCGGGTTGTGTTTGACGAGTGCCGCCTACCCGCATCGGCGCTGATGGGGCGGGAAAACGATGGCTTTAGAATTGCCGTATCCGAATTAGCGGGAGGGCGAATTGGCATCGCCTCGTTGGCGCTAGGCGTTGGCACGGCCGCGATGGACTATGCGCGCGACTACATTAAAGAGCGCGAGCAGTTTGGTAGCAAAATTGCGCAATTTCAGGGACCACAATGGATGGTGGCTGATGCCTATACGCAACTTGAGGCGGCGCGCTTGCTAACCCTGCACGCGGCGCAGCTCAAAGAGCTCAACAAGCCATTTGCGAGTGCGGCTTCAATGGCCAAGTTGCACGCGAGCGAAACAGCCAATGCCGCGTGCTACACCGCCATCCAATTAATGGGTGGGGTTGGCTACAGCAGTGAATACCCGCTAGAGCGCTTTGCGCGAGACGTGCGGGTAACGTCTATTTACGAAGGTACCAGCGAAGTGCAACGCGTGATTATTGCGCGCGAATTGCTCGGCAAATGAAGCAAGCTGGCGCCTACTGCGGCCAGAGTAGCGGCACTGCCAGGACACTAAGTAAACCTTTTAATACCCAGTCGAATTGCGCTGGCGGCGTTTTGAGTAAAATGATTCTGCCGAGCCAAGTGCCGATAAAGCCCATAGTCAGCATTGCGAAGATGAGTCCCAGGTAGGGGTAAAAACTGAATCCCAGTGCGCCAAATATTATGACTTTTAAGCCGTGTTGCACAAGCACGCAGGCGGCATGGATCGCAACCGTTTTTGCGGGGGGCAATTGCCAAGCCCGAATTATGCTCATCACTAACGGCCCCGTCGCGCCAACAAACATGCTGAGCAGGGTGGTCGCGGCGCCCGCCAATGCGAGCGTACTGCGCGATGGTTTTATTTGGGTCAGTTTCGGTCCCCACACCGAGTAAAGAATAAAGGCGCCGAGTAGTGGACGCAGTATCGCGGTGGGTAGGCTGATCACTAACTGCCCGCCTAACGCAGCACCGAGCATGGCGCCGGCCGTAAAGGCGGCCCAAAGTGGCCAGTTTAGATAGCGTAGAAACAGCGCCGTGCGGCTTACATTGGCACCCAATTGCACCACTCCATGCACTGGTATGATGGCGGCCGCTGGTAGCACCAATGCCATTACCGCGAGCAGTAGAGTGCCGCCACCGATGCCCAGTGCGGCCGTCATGAGCGCACTGAAAAAGCTCGTAATGACGAGTAGGGCAGAGGTCGGCTCCGCGAGTGTTACCCAAATTACATTGAGCAAGTCCATGGCGTAGCGTTCGTTAGGTGCCGATGTAGGCCTGAGTTACTCAAGCCGTCGCAATCAGCAAGTACCCAATCTGCGTTGGGGAATAAAGAAGTACCACCAAGACCCGTCAACAAGTTGACGGGTCTTGGTGGCTGGCTACGTTAAGCGCATTCTCCGATGCCAATTCAGACCTGCGTGTGAGTCACTTACTCGGTGGTATCGGCCGTGGTCGGCTCCACCGCCTCGCTCGGAGCGTCTGCGCCGGTGTTTACTTCGTCCTTGCCGATGGAGTCGTAAAAGGCTTTGTCGCGGCCACTGTTGGCTTCGGCAATTACATAAGCGCGAACTGCTTCGGCGGTCGACGGGTCGAGAACGCCCTCAAAGCTGGGCATGCCGTAGCCGCTCAAGGCACCGGTAAGAACGACCGTTTGCCAGGCGTCCGCCGCATTGGTAACGGAGGAAACACGCAAGCTCGGTATCGATCCGTATGAATACGCTTGGTCACCATGGCAAACAGCACAGCGATTGGCATAGGTGGCTGCGCCGAGCGCAATCACGTCGTCGCTGACGTCGAGTGGCGCCGGGGGTAAGCGATTACTGAGTTCGCTATTGCTGAATTCTGGAAGCTCGGCGGTGCCGCCCAATTTAAACACCATTATTCGTCCGCCGTCGGGACGGCTACCACTGGGTAACACGCCACCAATTCCTAACACATAAGATCCGCCCCAGCCGGCCGCTACCGCCACATATTGCTCGCCGTCGATGGCATAAGTGATGGGCGCGGCGACAATGCCAGTTTGGCTAAAGAATCGCCATAAGGCCTTACCATCACGGGCGTCATACGCGGCAAAATGAGCGTCAGCTGTACCCTGAAAGACCACATTGCTTTTAGTGCTCAACACCCCGCCGTTCCAAGGCCCTTGGTGTTCCGCCGTCCACGCGGCCTCTTGCTTGATCGGGTCCCAAGCGACTAAGCGCCCTTTAACCATCGACTTGAGCGCGGTAAAGGTGGCGCGGTCAGTGGGCAGCATGGCAAATTGAAAATTGGTGCCTGTATTCCACACACCCGGCGTGTACTTATAGTCAGCCAAGTCACCATACACCCACGGCGTTTCTTGTGCGGGTATATACACCAAGCCTGTCTCTGGGCTATACGACATGGGCATCCAATTATGGGCCCCTAGCGAGCCGGGCAGCTGGAAGACGGGTTCCTTCTCAAAGTAGCGTACACCAGGCACTTCTACGGGACGCCCTGTTTCTTGGTCTATGTGCGTCGCCCATGTGACGGGCACAAAATTTTTGGCCGAGATGAATTCACCTGTGACCCGGTCCAACACGTAGAAGAAGCCATTTTTAGGGGCTTGCATAATCACTTTACGGATTTGTCCTTCGATCTCTAGGTCTGCCAGAATCATGTGTTGCGTGGCTGTGTAATCCCAAGATTCCGCTGGCGTTGTTTGGTAATGCCAGATGTACTCGCCGTTGTTGGGGTTGAGCGCTACGATGGAAGACAGATACAGGTTGTCGCCACCCTCAGGGCTGCGAATGCCATGATTCCACGGCGAGCCATTACCCACCCCAATGTACAGTTGATCTAGCTCTGGATCGTAAGCCATCGAGTCCCATACGGTGCCACCACCGCCGGCTTGCCAGTATTCACCTGTCCAGGTTTCAGCGGCTTTCGCCATCGCGCGATTTTCAAATCCGTCAGCTGGGTTGCCCGGTACGGTATAAAAACGCCAGAGTATTTCGCCTGTTTCCGCGCTATACGCGCTGACGTAGCCTCGCACCCCGAGTTCGGCGCCGCCGTTACCGATGATGACTTTACCTTTTACAATGCGGGGGGCGCCAGTGATCGTATAGGGTTTCGATTTATCAATCGTATTGACGTCCCAATTTACCTCGCCCGTAGCCGCATCGAGCGAGATCAGGCGACCGTCAATGGTGCCCGTAAATATATCGTCGCCCCAAATCGCCACGCCACGATTCACGGCATCGCAACACCCTAATGCCGCTTGCGCGCGGTCTACCAAGGGGTCGTATTTCCACAGCACTTCACCAGTTATGGCGTCGAGCGCAGTCACTATGTTCCATGTGGAAGTGACAAACATAATGCCGTCGTGCACGATGGGGGTTACTTCAATGCCCCGATCAGCGCCCAACTCATGCGACCAAGCCAAGCCCAGTTCGCCAACGTTCTCTGGAGTGATTTGCGTTAACGGCGAGTGGCGTTGTTCGCCATAGGTGCGCCCGTGTGATCGCCAACCATCGTCGCTGGCAGCGAGTATGGTGCTTTCGGTTACCGGAGGAACGATTCTTTTTGATTCGCCCTCGCTTATCTCCTCAGGCGTGTCATTACTGCAAGCAGCGAGCAAGCATAGCGCTAAAAGTGTGTATAGATGTTTCATAATATTCCTTTGGTTGATGCGCCGAAGCCGAGTGCCATGTGTGCAGCGGCCTTGAGTCTAGCACTGTGTTAAATGCTAGCACTTGGCTGATTACAAAAGCAAAAAATGTGTGGCGACGATACTAAACATTACATTCTTAAGCGATGCGTTGTCGCACTGCACCCTGTTCACAGCGGTTGAGTCTAAAGCCGTTAGCTAAGCCGGTTGAATTGCCACCGAATAGCGTCCCGTAGTGTAAAATGCAGGTATACAGATTGAGTCAAAGGTGACAATCATGAGCGAACTAGCAAAATCGACAGCATCCGTGCAGACCGAAGCAAGTGGAGCAAGTGGCACGCAAAGCAAACTGACTGGCGTACCGTTGCGCTTCGTAACGGCTGCCAGCCTGTTCGATGGCCATGATGCGTCCATCAACATAATGCGCCGCATTTTGCAGTCTTTGGGTGTAGAAGTAATCCATCTGGCGCACAACCGCTCGGTGGCCGAGGTGGTGAAAGCGGCGGTTCAAGAGGATGTGCAAGGCATTGCCTTGAGCTCTTACCAGGGTGGGCACGTTGAGTACTTTAAGTATGTTATCGACATGCTCAAAGAGCATGATGCCAGCCATATTAAAGTTTTTGGCGGTGGCGGCGGGGTGATTATTCCGGCTGAAATCGAGGAATTGCACGCATACGGCGTGGAGCGGATTTATTCCCCACAAGATGGCATGCAACTTGGTTTGGTGGGAATGATCGAAGACATGATCTCGCGTTGCTCGCTCACATCGGGCGACCACACCGCGCAGGAGTTGCAGCGCGACAATTATACGCAGTTGGCGCGACTCATAACCGCCATTGAACGCGGTACGCTCGCCAAAGAGCGACTCGCGGAGATTAAGCTCGCGTCGGGCAACGGCATTCCAGTGCTCGGCATCACAGGCACAGGCGGTGCGGGTAAGAGCTCGTTAACCGACGAGATCATTCGCCGCTTTCGGGTAGACAGTCAAGACGAGATTAACATTGCCATCTTGGCGATTGATCCCACTCGCCGTAAAACCGGAGGAGCTTTGTTGGGAGATCGAATTCGAATGAACTCGATTTATGCAGATAACATTTTTATGCGCTCGATTGCCACTCGTGGTGCGAGCGGTGAAGTGCCGGCGCAGTTGCCCGCGATTATTGCGGCGACTAAGCAATTTGATTTTGATTTGATCGTGGTCGAAACCCCCGGGATTGGTCAGGGTGATGCGGGAATTGTGCCGTTTGTGGACACGTCCATGTACGTGATGACACCTGAATTTGGCGCGCAGAGCCAGCTCGAAAAAATCGATATGTTGGATTTTGCCGACATTGTGGTAATCAACAAATTCGACCGCAAAGGCTCCGACGACGCTTTGCGCGATGTTGCTAAACAAGTGCAACGCAATCGTGACGCTTGGTCGAGCGCACCCAGCGACATGCCTGTATATGGCTCAATTGCCTCGCGCTTTGGGGACGACGGAGTCACGGCCGCGTACCACGGCTTACTCACCATTTTGCGCGACAAAGGCTTAAAAAGTTGGTCGTCAACCCTCCCGTTTAGTGATGCTAAGCGACCCTCCGAAGAATCTGCCATTGTGCCGCCTCAACGGCAACGCTATTTGGCTGAAATTGCCGAAACCGTGCGACGTTATCACGATAACACCATCGCACAAGCGGCATTGGCAGGTGAGCTGCACTCCCTGCAAGAAACCCTGCGCATAGTGGGCGACAACGCCGATGTGCAAGCCGCGCTCGAGCAAAAGCACACGGCGCTCGCCTCCGAAAATTTGGCCTTACTCCAAAGCTGGCCAGACATTCGCGCTCGCTATGAATTTGATGCTACCAATGGCAAGCAGGCGAACGGCGACAGTGCCGTGCCCAGTTTAGCGAGAGAGAGTTTATCGGGCACTTTAGTGCCTCGTGTCGCCGTTCCAAAGCTCACGCATTTTGGGGAATTGTTGACGTTTTTGCGCAAAGAAAATTTGCCTGGGTATTTTCCCTATGCCGC
>CAYOXK010000106.1:0-9049 GCA_964407915.1 uncultured Gammaproteobacteria bacterium | reverse complement strand
CAAAAGTTGAGTACCGGTTAACTGAATGGGGGCAGGCCCTGTGTCCTGCTCTCGATGCCCTGCTAAACTGGGCGGAACAAAAAGCTGTTTTTGTTAAGCTTGCTCAACAAGGCGCTACACCCACCAAGTCGGCGAATGAGCCGCTAGCCCCTCAAGGAACTGAATAACTATGATTGCCCGTATCGCGACTCAACTACCATGTTCTGAACAAGATCTTTGGCAGAAGATTATCGAGCCAAAGTCCTTGCAGTTCGTAGCGTCTCCGCTCGTGAGCTTCGAGCCTGTACAGCAGGGCGCTCTCTCAGGTGAATGGCAAGTGGGGACGCCGTATACCCTAACACTGCACTTTCTTAAAGTGATTCCTCTTGGGCGGCACACCATCAAGTTGGTGAGGATCGATAAGGAGACCAACACCATCGTCAGCCAAGAGAGCGGGCGACTTGCGCGAGTATGGAATCACACCATCTACTTCCGCGAAGTAGGCCAGGATGTAGTGAGATATACCGATGAAATTGAAATTCGGGCGGGCTTGCTTACTCCCGCCATCTGGCTTTTTGCTCATGTATTCTACCGACATCGGCAGCGGCGTTGGAAGGTGCAACTGCGCGACGGATACCAATGAATGGCAATGCCCAGTGGGTTCAAATATGCCGCCTTTGTTTTGCTTGCGTCTTCGCTTTGAGTGTCGAGATGTTGAAGCAAGCCGATGCCAGCAAGCGGTTTGCTGAGTATTGGCGCTGAGTACTGCCTTAACTTGGAGGTGGTACGCCATTGTTATTTTTATACAGAACACAGTAGCAAAAAGATGTGTAACTCAGCAACCTAACACCTAGCGAGCGCGATCAACAATGTCTAATTGGCTTTTCAAAGTAGCATCACTTATCTGCATCATTACGTTTCTGGCTCATGAAATTTTGGGTGCCCCGATGGTGTTGCCTCCCCTTTCGGAGGCAGGACTGAATGACGAAGTGATTTGGTTGCATCATTTTTCTTGGCACGTTGGCTCTGTGTGCACGGTTGCCATGGCTGGAATGTTCTTCTACACGTCAATTCGCCCTGGCAATTTAGCGCTGGCCGTAGTTGCAACCTTGATGAGCATTGGTTTTACCGCTGTGGGCATTGGCCTAGCGATTATCGCAAGCGATACAATGTGGGGTACGCCAGCTCCCTATATTTGGAGTGTTGTTACGATTGTTGCGAGTTTTGGTGTGTACTGTGCGCCAGAAAGACGAAACACTTAGTAAGCGGCATATTTTGTTGTGCCCGATGCCTGCATGGGTATGAATAGCTTAACAGCACACGGGCAACGAAGAGGCACTCAAATCGTTAGACGTGCCTAAACTTGTGTATCAACCACAGAATGGAGGTTTTTATGAATTCTTCGCTAATCTCGATCAAAGTCTTTGCTGTGTATGTGTTTATTACCGGGCTTGGTCTAATGCTGATCCCCAATCTGTGGTTGGCTCCTCTGGGTTTTCCAGCAACGGATGAAATCTGGGTTCGTATGCTAGGGCTTGTTGCGGTTGTGCTCGGCTTTTACTACTGGGCCAGTGCGCTGGCTAACAATAGAGCGTTCTTCGCTGCCTCGGTTTATGGGCGGACCATTTTCTTCGTTGGCTGTATTGGTCTAGTTGCTTTTGTGTCAGCGCCTTGGCAGATCATTATATTTGGCAGTATTGACCTTGCTGGGGCGGCATGGACAAAGTTGGCTTTGAGCAAGGAAGCAACCGCCCAAGCATGATTTCTTAAGCACCTCACGCCCTCATTCGTAATCGCTTAGCGGCGGGCAGCTACACACCAGGTTTTTATCGCCATAGACGTTATCGATACGGCCCACTGGTGGCCAGTACTTATTATTTTGACGCATTGCTGGGTCTGGAAAAACCGCCGCTAGACGTGAATAACCGCGTTCAAACTGCTCGCTAGTCAGAACATCTATAGTGTGTGGCGCGTGATGTAGTGCGCTCTGTTCGGCGCTAATTTGGCCTTGTTTGATCTCCAGAAACTCTCCGAAGATAAGTGTCATCGCGGTACAAAAGCGATTCAACTCTTGCAGCGATTCGCTTTCAGTGGGTTCAATCATAAGCGTGCCTGCCACAGGGAAGCTCATGGTAGGCGCATGAAATCCAAAGTCGATGAGGCGTTTAGCAATATCGTCCACTGATACGCCAAAGTCCTTCATACTGCGGGTGTCGATAATGCACTCGTGTGCTACCAGCCCCGCTTTGCCCGTAAACAAAATGGGATAGTTGTTCGACAATTTTTTGGCGATATAGTTGGCGCTTAAAATGGCGCACTGGGTCGCTAACCGCAGGCCGTCTGGGCCCATCATGCGGATGTACATCCACGAGATCGGGAGAATGCCAGCGCTGCCGAAGGCGGCACCACTCACCGCAGCGCCTTGACGAGCAGCGTTATGTTGGTCCTTGGGCAGATATGGCTCTAAGTGTTTGCCTACGCCGACGGGTCCTACACCCGGCCCGCCGCCACCGTGTGGGATACAAAAGGTTTTATGTAAATTAAGATGAGATACATCGCCCCCAAATTTACCTGGCTGGGCCACACCCACGAGTGCATTTAGGTTGGCACCGTCGATGTACACTTGTCCACCCGCTGCATGTACCGCTTCACAAACCTGTTTAACGTGTTGCTCGAACACGCCATGGGTTGAGGGGTAGGTGATCATAATGGCGGCTACGCGCTTCGGGTCTGCATCAATCTTGGCTTGTAGATCAGCTAGATCTACGTTGCCATTGTCGTCGCAGCGCACTACCACCACTTGCATATTAGCCATCTGCGCGCTGGCGGGATTAGTGCCGTGGGCAGAACTTGGAATTAAACACACATCACGCTGTAATTCGCCATTGGCTTCGTGATACGCCTTAATGGCTAAAAGCCCAGCGTATTCGCCTTGCGAACCCGCGTTGGGTTGTAACGACATAGCGTCGTAGCCCGTAGCGGCACAGAGCATCTGTTCTAGTTGCGCGATCATCGATAAATAGCCTGGTACTTGATCAACAGGGGTGAGCGGATGGATCTGCGCAAACTCGGGCCATGTAACGGGCGTCATCTCGCTGGCTGCGTTGAGTTTCATTGTGCAAGAACCCAGCGGAATCATGGAGCGGTCTAGGGCAATGTCTCGATCGCTAAGTTTGCGTAGGTAGCGCATCATCTCTGTTTCGCTGCGATAGCGATGGTACTCGCGTTGCGGCATAAACTGATCGGTGCGCTGGAAGTGCTCTGCAAGATTTGGTGAACTGTTCGGCTCTCTGTCGCCACTCGCGGCAATACTGCTAAGACCAAAGCACTCAAGTAGCTCGGCAATCTCTTGTTGCGACGAGGTTTCGTCAAAGGCTATCAACACTTGATCAGACCCAGCCGCGCCTAAGTTATAGCCCTTAGCGCGAGCCGCCTTGATGATTTTTTCGGCATCAACCCCTTCGGCCATAACGGTGTCGAACAGCGCATCACTCTGCGCCCGCGTTTTAATGCCAGCAGCACGCAAAGCCCCATTGAACTGCGCGGCCCATGAATTGGTGTGGCGCGCAATCTTGATGAGCCCGTCTGGGCCGTGATACATCGCATACAGGGTTGCCATAATGGCGAGCAAAGCCTGCGCGGTGCAAATGTTCGAGGTCGCTTTTTCGCGGCGAATATGTTGCTCGCGAGTTTGTAACGCTAGCCGATATGCAGGGTTACCATGCACGTCGATCGACTGTCCTACGAGTCTTCCCGGTAGTGACCGTTTGTGGGTGTCGGTAACGGCCATAAACGCAGCATGTGGACCACCGAATCCGAGTGGTACGCCAAATCGCTGTGAATTACCGACCGCAATGTCAGCCCCTAATTCTGCGGGCGTTTTAAGTAGCGTTAAGGCCAGCAGATCGGTGGCCATGATTGTTAGGGCGCCGTGCTCTTTCGCATTAGCGCTGATTGGCGCTAGGTCGAGCACTTGTCCGTATGTGTTGGGGTATTGCAACAATATGGCAAATACGTCCTGCCAGTCGTCTATGGCTTGCGTCTCGTCTACAAACCTCAACGTAAGCCCTAGTGGCGCTGCGCGGGTTTTTAGTACTTCAATGGTTTGTGGGTGGCAGTGTTGCGAGACTAAAAAGGTGTTCTTCTTCGCCTTTAGTGCGCGGTGTGCAAGCGTCATCGCTTCGGCTGCGGCGGTGGCTTCGTCTAACAACGACGCGTTGGCAATGGCGAGTCCAGTGAGCTCGGTAACCAGCGTTTGAAAGAAAAACAGTACCTCTAATCTACCTTGCGATATTTCTGGTTGGTAAGGTGTGTAGGCTGTGTACCAAGCTGGGTTTTCCAGCACATTGCGTTGAATAACTTTGGGCGTGTAGGTGCTGTAATAGCCGCGCCCAATGCGCGCCTTGAGTACCTTGTTTTGCTGTGCAAGTTCCCACAGTTCCTCCAGCGCTTGTTCTTCAGATACGGCCGGCGCTAGATTTAATGGGGTGTTGTCGGCAATGCTGCTCGGCACTACCGCGGCGGTTAACTCGTCGAGCGATGCATAGCCCAGTTCGCTGAGCATTTGCTGAATGTCGTCTGGGCTAAGGCCAATGTGTCTGTTTGCAAAAGCAGTGCTACTCATAAATAAAGTCCTCGGATAATGGCCGAATAGGGATATTAGTATAATTAGGTTTGGGCTAGTGTTTAACCGAATGCAGGTTTAAGCCTTTTCAATAAAGGGTGGTTTAACCACCTTTACGGATAACTGTTTGTTGCGGACCAATACCGATAAATTGGTGTTATTAAGATCTAAATCCGCTTTTACTCGTGCTAATGCGATAGAGCACTGCAGGGTAGGCGAGTAGCTACCGCTCGTGATTTCGCCCACTTTCTCTGGTGCAGCCGCATTGGCGATATGCACAGTTTGATGGCCGCGCAGCACGCCTTTATCGTTCAAGATTAGCCCAACACTTTGCCAACGTGGTGCATTGGCTTCGAGCGCGGCACGACCAATAAAGTCTCGCTCGGAGCGCAAATCCACGCTCCATTTCAGACCTGATTCAAGCGGGGTATGCGACTCGTCAAGGTCATTACCATACAGCGCCATACCGGCTTCGAGTCGCAGTGTATCTCTCGCTCCCAAGCCGCAGGGTTGTACACCGTTTGCGCGTAAATTTTGCCAGAGGTTGATGATGCTGTTGGCGTCGCCTACAAACTCGTAGCCGTCTTCGCCCGTATAACCCGTGCGACCTACGAAAGTGCTGCTTAATGTGGCCGCTTGAAAGCGTTGTAGCGATTTTAAAAGGCTGAAGTCTGCGGTGGAGAGCACCGCCCCGAGTGTGGCTAGTGCTTGAGGACCTTGCACCGCAAGCAAAGCCATTTCAGGTCGCTCGATAACCTCAGCATCAAACGAGTCGCTAACCTGAGTTAGCCATGGAATAACTTTGTCGCGTGTGCCCGCGTTACTCACGATCCGATAGTGCTCTGGGCTTAAGTGGTACACGATTAAATCATCAATCACACCAGCGTTTTTATTGAGCATGCAGCTATAAATAGCTTTACCTGGTATGCCGTCGGTTTTGGCAATGTCGTTTGCTAGCAGGTTGCGTAAGTAGTCGCGCGCTGCTGGTCCCGTTACATCGCTCACAGTCATGTGGGACACATCAAACATGCCGCAATTAGTGCGAACCGCCACATGCTCATCAATCTGCGAACCGTAGTTAACCGGTAAGGCCCATCCGCCAAAATCAACTATTTTACCGCCCGCTTGTAAATGCTCTTGGTACAGGGGTGTTTGCTTGGGTGTAGTCATGCTCAATCTCCAAAATGCTCGACGCTGTGTAAGCAACGCCATCGTGTTATTTTGCCGCGCCGTACAAACGGTATTCGGTAGCGCCTTGCGTGCGCGAAGCAAACAGGCACAAACGCCGCGCAAGGGCATTGCTGAGAAAAGCACAGTTATTGATCATCAGCAAGCGTTCGATATAGCAGATTAGTTCGCCGCGTTCGACCATACCGAGATGCGCGCATCAAGGTACTACTATTGCGGTTAGTATGCACTGCTACTGCTTGCTCCTCTGTCCGGTGACCTGAAAGATTACCTCTTCGGTGGCCAATTGCGTTCTGCTGTGCAGACCAAACAAATGGCGCTCTCCAGAGACGATGTGATCAGCTTTGGCGGTTCGTTGTACCTGAGCGGTTACGAGCACGTTGCGTCTTCGGTGAGCTCATCATTGTGAGCTTCTCTTCCACCAAGCATTCATCGCGCGCGTAGTTTAGCAAAAGCAAAATAGTATCGCCACTGACTCTCTAATTTAGTGCGCATCGGTGTAGAATGCGGTTCGGAGAGATGAATGGTTATATGAACGACGCAAACACAAGCAACCAGGGCTCAGCAGTGCTGTTAATGGAGGTTAACGCCACTCGCGGCTTTATTGCTGCATTTGGGCAGTTTTGCGCGGAGTCGCAGATAGATATTGGCCGCCTAGAGCAGTGCCAATTGGACGATGCATTATATTTGCGAGCCGAATGCACATGGCCTGAACAGTTTTCCGGCGCGTTACTATTCGGGCAGCCGTTAACTGATTTCCTCAGTGAATATAAGGCTACCGCAGAGGTGTTTGACGCGCCACGGCCGCAACGCGTGGCCCTCGTGTTAGGCGCGTGTACGCCCCTTGTGGAGGACATTCTAGCCGGCATCAAAGAGCGCCGATTACTGCCGCTCGAGGTGGCCTTTGTAGCAGCCTTAGACGTAGACATTGAATCGGTGGCAAATCGCTATGGTGTCCCATTTTTTGCATTGCCCAAAAAAGATGGCGTAGGTTTAGAGGCAAAGTGTACTGAGCTGGTTAAGCGGTATCGGCCAGAATTGCTCGGCGTAATTGGGGTTGACCATGTGTTTAGTGCGGCCTTTCACGCACGTACTAAAGCCCACTTGTTTGGTGTGCAGAGCGGTTTTGTGGCGGCGGTATCGGGCAGCCCAAGAGTGCATTTCGATTTTGCATGGGCTCGCGAGCACGGCGCCCGCATTTTGGTTGGTAGTAGTTTTTTCTATTCAGCCAAGGTCGAAGGGCATGCGATTATTGACCAAGCGGCCTCTGCTCTTGGGTCCGGTATTTCTGAGCGTGATCTGAGCATCAAGCAAGGGCGGTTAGAGTCGAGTTTGTTGATCGACACCTTGGCTAAAATATCGGAGCGTCGTGTGTTAAGAACAGCCCAACGTTGCGTGCTTTTCTAACCCGAAAGCTGCGTTGTTCATCGCGAAGCCGCCGACGCTTCTAAGCGCACAAGTGCGAATCAATAATATAATTAAAGCTGTTGAGCGCCTGCTCAATTAACCCAGACTAAAAATAAATGACTGACCACACACAGCGCGGGGCCGTGCCCTCGCAGCAATTAAAGCAACTGCATGAACAAGGCGTTATAAGTACCAATGTGCCGCTCGACACCAATCAAATTCAGCCGGCGAGCATCGATCTTCGCTTGGGTCGCAAAGCGTATCGAGTACGTTCATCATTCTTGCCTGGCCGCGATCGCACGGTAACCGAATGTTTGCGTTCGCAAATAATGCATGAAGTGGATTTGCAGTCTGGCGCCGTGTTAGAGAAGTCGTGTGTGTATATCGTGCCCTTGCTCGAGTCGCTCAATTTGCCGAGCGAACTGAGTGCGGCCGGCAATCCGAAAAGCTCAACCGGCAGGCTCGATGTCTTTACGCGCTTAATTACTGACCACGGTGTGGAATTCGATCAAGTGGCGGCAGGATACCAGGGGCCTTTGTATGCTGAAATCGCGCCGCTCACGTTTAGCGTGCTCGTTCGCACGGGTTCGCGTCTGTCGCAATTACGCATTCGTCAAGGGCTGGCCAATTTGAGCGACCAAGAACATTTGGCGCTGCATGCTCAAGTACAGTTAATGGATCGCGACTTGTCGGCCAATGATGTGAAAGGCGGGCTGCCGATTAGCGTGGATTTGTCTGGCCAAAATCGTCAACAATTAATTGGCTACAGAGCCAAACGCCATTCTGGAGTCGTGGATGTTGATCGCCCTGGCGTTCATGCAGTTCAAGATTACTGGGAACCTTTGTATTCAAAAGATCGGCAGTTAATTCTCGACCCCGGTGAATTTTATATCTTGGTCTCGAAAGAAGCGGTGCATGTGCCCGTAGACTGTGCGGCTGAGATGGTGGCGTACGACACTTTAGTGGGCGAGTTTCGCGTGCATTACGCGGGCTTTTTCGATCCTGGCTTTGGCGCGGCGGCGCATGGTGGGGCAAACTCGAAAGCGGTGCTTGAAGTGCGCTCGTTTGATGTGCCTTTTCTGTTGGAGCATGGCCAAAATGTGGGACGCTTGATCTACGAGCGAATGCTCGAAACGCCAACCAGTGTGTATGGTCAAAACTTAGCATCGAACTATCAATCGCAAGGTCTAAAGCTCAGCAAGCATTTTGTTGATGTGTCGTGACTACGACTTGCGTGGGATTACATCGAGCGTTGGTGCTAACCATCCAGCGGTTGCCAGCCGCTTCTAGAAGTTGGTGTTACGCATCCAAGTTTTAAGAGATGCGTTGAATTAGCGGTTGGCATAGAATGATCATCCACTTAATGCCGACAGGAAGTTGGTAAAGCGGCGCTGTAATCAAACTATAGACAGTGCCATTAAATGCATAAAGAGATACGGAGGTTTCTATGCAGCACTTATTATCAGTAAATTCAAAATCAAATCTTAATCGCTTAGGGATTGTGGTGGTAATTGCAATCGCCATGATCGGTGGCACCTTAGGCATGAGCGCGAGTACGCTTGCGGCTGACTGCAAGGGCCAGAGCCAAGCGCAGTGCGGTTCGTTGCAATCGTGTAGTTGGGTTGATACGTATAAACGCAAAGATGGTCGCACGGTAAATGGTTTTTGCCGCACTAAAGGCAAACCGAATAAGCCTAAGCCTGCTAAGCCTACTAAGGCGGGTAGTTAGAACGAGTGGTTAGTTATGTGCTCGCCTGGTTGAGGAGCACATAGCTAGCGTTGTTTGTCCGCTACAAAAATGGCGCGGGTTGGCGCTGGGTATCCTTCCACTGTTTTAGTGTGATCGTTGGG
>CAYOXK010000105.1:8580-9230 GCA_964407915.1 uncultured Gammaproteobacteria bacterium | reverse complement strand
CTCCACAATGTACAACGGTGCTGCCAGCGATCCGGCACGTAGCAACAAAGACAACTCCTGCGCTTCTCCAGGTCTGTCTAAACCCGTAATTTGAAAACGTTTACCCAACTGATCCCGAATCACGGGTGCGGTAATAACCTCTTTAACTTCGCTCGTGGTGACTTGTTCTTCACCGTTGTCGAGGCGTTGTCGATCAATACGCGTTTCTACATAAACTACCGCCATACGGTTGCCGATATTATCGCCCGTAACGTCCGAGTTAACGGCCGCGGCTTTTGCATCTAAGGTAATGCTGACAATTTGCCCACCGCCTTGCGAATCAAAGCCAGCGGCCGCATCAATGATGTTTTCGCCAGCGAACAACACGCGATTTTCCAGCAGAATGGGTGTTCCATCTCTAAAATAAAAGCGCTTTGAACCAATCGGAACATTGCCACGGACAGCGGACGACAAAGCATTTTTTTCGTCCACCAAGCGCACCTCTAAAGTAGCGGTCTTGCCAAGAATATTCTTGGCCTCGGTAGGGTCTTTCACGCCAGGCAACTGCACCACGATGCGATCTAAGCCTTGTTGCTGAATAATCGGTTCAGACACGCCGAGCTGATCGATGCGGTTTCGAATCGATAGCATGTTCTTTTTCAACGCTGAAC
>CAYOXK010000105.1:0-8570 GCA_964407915.1 uncultured Gammaproteobacteria bacterium | reverse complement strand
TCTTCAAATGCTTGCTCAGACATTCTGAGTTGCAATTCGAAGGTCGAGTCCACCGGCCTTTGAAACTGGCTTAACTCTGGAAACTCCTGCTCAATTTTGGCTTGCGCGTCCGCCACTTCTTGCTCGGTACGAAAGCGCATAGTCACTTCACCCGCTTGGGTAGTCGTAAGACCCGCGTAACGAATACGGTCTTCGCGAAGTATCCGACGCAGATCGGCTTCGTAGTTCTCCATCGCCTTGATTTTGGCGGCGTTCATGTCAACCTGCATAAGAAAATGCACACCACCACGCAAATCTAACCCTAAAAACATCGGGGCGCCGCCCAAACTGCGCAACCAGCTCGGAGTAGTGGCCACATCGGCCAGTGCCACGGGATAATCATCATCGAGCGCCGTTCGAAGTATATCTCGCGCCGAATTCTGTTCTTCTTCGGAGCCTACCGTTGCACGAATTTTCTCGCCATCAAATGTGATTGACCGCACTGCGACCCCCCCATTTTCAAGAGCGCGGGAGACGCGTTCGACCACATCCTGATTGACCTCAATATTGCGCGCCCCAATGACTTGTACACCTGGCTCAGCTTGATATATGTTGGGCAAAGCATAAATTAAACCAAACGCAACAAGAGCGATCAGAGCGAGGTATTTCCAAATGGGGTTTCGATTCATAGTTTTAGTAAGACATTAGCGCGATTTACTGTGCCCATTAATCGCGTCACTCAAAAGCGGGTTGTAAAATCAGGCGCTTCAACTGCGGAACATGCTGCGAGCAGTGAAGCAACGGGAGCGGAACAGTAAAATTAATAAG
This sequence comes from uncultured Gammaproteobacteria bacterium, assembly GCA_964407915.1. Classification (GTDB taxonomy): domain Bacteria; phylum Pseudomonadota; class Gammaproteobacteria; order Arenicellales; family Arenicellaceae; genus Arenicella. The sequence continues at coordinate 7,763 of CAYOXK010000105.1, read as the reverse complement.
TACCCTTGGGCATCATGGCTTGTACGGATGACCGTTGTAAGCGCACTTCTAGGCCGTTCGCTACTTCAAGTGTCACAAAGTTGTCTTCTACTTTAGTTATTTTTCCAAGCAGACCACCCATGGTCACCACTTCGTCACCCTTCGCTAAGCCGGCCACCATATTTCGATGCTCTTTCTGACGCTTTTGCTGGGGACGAATGAGTAATAGGTAGAAAACCACAAACAAAACCACCATTGGTAACAGGCTCATGAATGTGCTCGGTTGAGATGCGCCCGCTTGTGCCATGGCGTCAGAAATGAAAAAAGACATCGTTTATTCCTCGTTATTCAAATTAAAAGACCAGTCTACCGCCTGCGAAACACCACAGAGAGAGCCTCTAAAAACGCGCCAGATTATGCCACAGTTGGGTCAGGCTGACCTCGTTTGCTAAAGAAATTATGCTTAAATTCATCGAATTTATGCATTTGAATGGCGGTGCGCATAGATTGCATCAAGTGTAGGAAATAATACAAATTATGGATGGTTGCTAAACGCGCACCCAGCATCTCATTGGTTTTAAGTAAGTGTTTAATATAAGACCTCGAAAACTGTTTACAAGTGCTGCAACCGCACTCTACATCAATTGGCCGAGTATCAAACTCGTACTGCGCGTTACGAATCTTCACCACGCCTGTTTGTGTGTACAACCAGCCATTACGGGCATTGCGAGTCGGTAACACACAATCGAACATATCAATGCCGTAATGCACCGCGGCGACCAAATTCTCAGGTGTCCCTACCCCCATCAAATAACGTGGTTTATTGGCGGGTAGCTGATGGGCCAAATGAGCGAGCACAGCATACATTTCCTCTTTAGGCTCACCGACCGACAATCCCCCGATGGCATAACCATCGAAACCAATCTGCTGCAGACCTTGTAGAGATTCGTCGCGTAAATGCGCATACATACCGCCTTGTACTATTCCAAACAGCGCAGCGGTTGATGTCCCGTGCGCCGCTTTACTGCGCTGCGCCCAACGCAGGGATAGTTCCATGGACTCACGCGCGGCTTGTTCGGTAGCCGGGTACGGGGTGCATTCATCAAAGATCATTACAATATCCGAGCCCAAATGATGCTGGATTTGTATTGCCTCTTCTGGTCCCAAAAACCATTGACTCCCGTCTACGGGCGATCGAAAAGTAACGCCCTGCTCCGAAATCTTACGTAACTGCGCTAGGGACCACACTTGAAAGCCACCCGAATCCGTTAGGATTGGCTTTTGCCATTGCATAAAGTTGTGTAGATCACCGTGAGCGCGAATCACTTCCACTCCTGGTCGCAACATCAAATGAAACGTATTGCCTAAAATTATTTGGGCGCCTACCGCATCAAGCTCGTCAGGACTTACCGACTTTACCGTGGCTGACGTGCCAACGGGCATAAAGATCGGCGTTTGGATTTCGCCGCGCGCAAACGATAACTGCGCGGCCCGTGCCCGAGCCTCCGTCGCCTGAACTTGAAACTTCATTTTCTATCTCGCTCGCTTGAAACGCTTAGCATGTGATTTAGCCACGCTGCCAATGTTCTTTTAAAACATTTAAGGCCTCGAGGTAGCCGGCGCTCCCGCGGCCCGATATCTGCGCGATGCATACATCCTTAACAAGCGAAACTTGGCGAAATGGCTCGCGCGCGTAAATATCCGAAATATGGACTTCTACCGCGGCATAGGCACATCCAACAATCGCATCGCGCAGCGCTACTGAATAATGGGTTAATCCACCGGGGTTAATGACTAAACCATCGGTGCTGTGCCGATGCTCCTGCAAACAATCAATGAGCGCACCTTCATGATTCGACTGAAAAAAGATCAGCTCTAAGTCGCTTACTTGTGCTTCGAGCCACGCATTTAGCTCAGTAAGCGTCTGCGCGCCATACACCGCCGGCTCTCTTTCACCTAACAGGTTTAAGTTGGGGCCATTAACCACTAATACACGACGCGCCATTTTGACTCCTACTCAGCAGCTTTGTTTTCTAAAGTAAATCAATTCTTGCCGCAAATTGAGACAGCGTAATTAAGCAATAGCGGCTAGGCTTGCCACAATGTCATCGCTCGTAACATCCGTTGCGATCACGCCATTACCAATACGGTCTATCAAGATAAAATTGAGTTTTCCGTTTATAAATTTTTTATCATGCGCGACCACGTCAAGCACCTTCTGCCCAGTGACTCGGGCTAGCTCCGGCAGTTCAAAACGAGCTAAAACCTGCTGCGCCCGCTGAAACTCTGTGTCACTCAACAAACCCTTGCGATGCGAAATTAAATTAGCACACTTCATTCCATACAAAACGGCTTCGCCATGATAAATACCGGCATAAGACTGAATTGTCTCGAACGCATGCCCAATCGTATGCCCATAATTTAACAGTCGCCGCTCGCCGTTTTCAAACTGGTCGTTAGACACTATTTGCGCCTTGATGGAACAACTCTTAAAAATGATTTCGTTTAACAGCCTATCGTCGGCCATATCGACCAAGGTGTCGTAATGGTCTTCGATCGCAGTGAAAATACTTGCATCGCGTATAAAACCGTACTTGATCGCTTCGGCCAATGACGAAACAACGTTACGGCGCGGTAAGGTCACTAAGAATTCGGGATCAATGAGTACCGCTTTAGGTTGATAAATTGCGCCAACGAGATTTTTACCCGCGGCGAGATTAACCGCTGTTTTACCTCCAATAGCGGAGTCGATCATCGCAAGCAGCGTGGTCGGCAGCTGCACATAGGCAATCCCACGCATGTAGGTGGCCGCGACAAAGCCGCCTAAGTCACCCACAACGCCTCCGCCCATCGCCAACAACACTGAGGACCGATCGCATCCGGCCGCGACCATCTGCGCCCAAACGCTTTCTGCGACACTGATATGCTTAGCGGACTCGTCGCATGGAACCACAATAACGGTTAGACGAAATCCGCGATTTTGCAAATCTTCCACAACCGCTGAGTAATGATCCAGAATAGCTTGTTGAGTCAACACCACCCATTGTTGGCCTTGATTGTATTCTGCCAGCAACTCGGCGAGCTGATGGCGTAGTCCGTGGGCCACCGTAATTGCGTAGGATTGATCGCCAAGCGAGAGCGTAACTGATTGCATTGATAAGAGCCGTAACCGTAGCAAAAAAATGACTGGGGATTATGCCGCAACAAATGGCTCGGTAACAGAGTTGATTAGACCTGTCACCCCCTAAAACGGCTTACAACATAGGGTAAGGCGAAGGCCAAATGAGCCCAGAGACGAACTCGTTAAAATAAAATGAGTTATGCGCCGAGGGTGTTTATTTATGCGCGAGGGCCTTCTCGAGTTCTTTAATTAAACAATTCATATCAATATGCTGCACCACATTGCCACCCATCCATATTTCCACGGAATACACGGCTTGGGCGATTAACATTTCTAAACCATTAACCGTCGGCGCGCCGATTTTCTCGGCATCGGCCAGTAGTTGAGTGCGCGCGGGGTTGTAGACCAAATCGAAAACTAAAGTACTATCACTAATAAACGCAGACAAATCAGCGACCGGACTCGATTTCACATCAGGATGCATACCCAACGACGTCGTGTTGATTAGACAATAGAGGCTGTTTTTAGAGTCAGCGAGGTCAGCTTCCTCGCACAGGCGAACTTGTACCTCGTCATTCAGCGTCTCGATAACTAGCTGCAGCTGCTCGGCTCGCTCCCGAGTACGATTGACCACCGCGATGGATCGAGCCCCACCCTCTGCTAAAACAGCCGCAACCGCCAATGCAGAGCCGCCGGCTCCTAAAATCGCAAAGTCATTGCCAGCAATTTTACCGCCATGATTACGAAAAGAATGTCCGAATCCAAGCATATCGGTGTTGTAGCCTGTGAGGACATTACGTTTGCGATGAATGCAATTGACGGCATTAATCAATCGTGCTTTCGCATCGACCTCATCGAGTAGATCAATAACGGTTGATTTGTGGGGAATGGTGATGTTGACTCCATCAAACCCGCCTACTCTAAAACCCGCAAAAAACCCCTTAAGCTTGTCGGCTTCTAACTCAATTGCGCGGTAGCATGCATCGTCTATTTCGAGTTGACGATATATGGCTTTGTGTAAAGTTGGGCTCAGACTATGGCCTAACGGATTTCCTAATAGCGCAAATCGTTTCAAATCATATTCCGAGCTTGGGTAGAAGTGCGTGCTAGTGAGCTTACGATGGATGCCTGCATGGTGTTCATCTAAATCAATTGGTTTGTTGTGCGTTGCGCAACTAACACTTCGGATCTGCATCAACAGGTCACAATCACGCGTGTTGCCACTAGTCTAGCATGATCTTTGCGGATCTAGTGGAGTCTAAACCGAGCACCGAGAGTTTAGAAAACCAACACTTTCTCCCGAACGATACCGCATGCAACGTCACGTTCATCCAGAGCGCGGCCTATTAACCCAGTGTTTTGCGACCACCCTACCAATTCCAACGAGGTGCATTGCAAACAGATCAATGGCTCTAAAATTCATTGTAACCCAACTTAGCCCTGCTTGCGCAATGCCTAATTATGCAGTATCTGCCACAGGACCATTGCGCGAATGCCATGCTGTTGGGGGACAAGCACTTCTGGGTATGGCGTTAACTCGCCTTTTGCGCTCGGCGCGCCGCCACGGCACTGGCCAGTTGCCGACAGAGAATCTCGGTTTCTTCCCAGCCAACACAACCATCGGTAATACTTTGTCCATACACTAGACTCTGACCCGGCACTACCTTCTGACTACCTTCAACTAAATGCGATTCCAGCATAACACCAAAAATGCGTGACTCCCCCGCTGCGATTTGTGCGCTTACGTTCTCGCAGGCTTCGCACTGGCGCGAGGGCGTCTTAAAGCTATTCGCATGGCTAAAATCAACCATTATATTGGCGCGCAGATCCGCTTGGTTGAGCAAATTTGCCGCAGCCTGGATGTGCTCGGCTGAATAATTTGGCCCATCCGAACCTCCGCGCAGAATAATATGGCAATACTCATTACCTTTACTGGCCACGATGGCCGTCCGGCCCTCTTTAGTCACCGATAAAAAATGATGCGGATGACCCGCTGCGCTTATGGCATCTATGGCAATTTTCAAATTGCCGTTAGTGCCATTCTTAAAGCCCACGGGGCAGGACAATCCTGATGCCAGCTCACGATGACACTGACTTTCTGTGGTGCGTGCGCCTATCGCACCCCACGCTACGATATCCCCAGTATATTGCGGAGTAATCAGATCCAAATACTCGCAGCCGGCTGGCACGCCCAATTCGTTAATCGACAACAATAATTGGCGCGCTATGCCTAACCCTTTATTTACCTTGAAGCTGTCGTTTAGATCTGGGTCGTTGATCAACCCCTTCCAACCAACTGTAGTCCGTGGCTTTTCAAAGTAGACCCGCATCACTAAGTTGAGGTCATTGGCCAACTCGGCTTTTAGCTGTGCCAGTCGCTCAGCATATTCTAGAGCTGATTTAGGGTCATGGATCGAACACGGACCAACCACAACAACCAAACGGTCATCGCGGCCTTCCAGAATACGTTCGATCTCTTTACGCGCGGTATCGGTAGTGTCGGCAGCGCGCTCCGTAATGGGAAATTGTTCATGAATAATGGCAGGTGAAACAAGTTCTTTCGTGGCGGCAATTCTTAAATCGTCAGTGAGCTTCATTGGGGTCTACTACAGTGAGTCTTAACATCGATAATGGAATGTGTTGTGGTACGCTCGATAAGAGTGCATTTGAGCCTGAACCCACACCACATCACATCACGGTGCGCAAAAGTAACATAAAATCAAGCACTTCAGAATCATTTATGCAATTAAGCTGCAGCCTAATCTGTCATGACTCTGTAATATTGACAATCCATTTTACGCGCTACCATTCTTTACCTTAGTTCATCAGCGGGGGCGCGTTGAGCCTCAGCAAAAACAACCTAGGCACACCACACTAGATGAGCAGCATAGATATCTCAAACCCTACCTTAGCGCTCGCCGAAAGGGATTATCCCGCCGCGATGTTCATTCATCCTGAGCTGAGTCTTTTGGCCTTTCACGAACGCGTATTGCATATGGCTTTGCGCGATGATGTGCCGCTGCTCGAAAAACTCAAGTTCCTCTGTATTTTTAGTTCAAATCTCGATGAATTTTTCGAGATTCGTGTGTCAGGCTTAAAAGCCAAAGCGGCAATCAACGTAGGCTCAGAAACCCCCGACGGTATGAGCCATAGTGCGGCCCTTGAGGCTATCAGCACACGCGTGCACAGATTGGTAGAACTTCAATACGAAACACTCAACACCTTGGTACTAAACCAGCTTAGTGAGCGCGGCATTAAATTCTCGCTCATTAAAGACTGGAACCCCGAACAGGAAAAATGGCTCAAGCAATACTTTAAGCGCGAAGTATTGCCGATACTCACCGCCATTCGCCTCGATTCAACTCACCCCTTTCCGCTCACCATCAATAAGGGTTTGAGCATCGTGGTTGACTTGCACGACCCAGAGCGCGACGACGCCCATAATATTGCGGTTGTTCCAGCGCCTCGTGCATTGCCGCGATTCATTCGTCTTCCAGAAGAGCTGTGTGATGCAGAATACGAATACGTTTACCTGTCATCAATTATCCATGCGAACATTCATCGCCTTTTCGCGAACACCGAAGTTCTGGGGTGCTATCAGTTCAGGATCACCCGCAACAGTGATTTGTATGTAGACTTAGAGGAAGTAGAAGATCTAGCGCGCACGTTACAGGGCGAATTGCCGTCTAGAATGTACGGTGATGCAGTGCGCCTTGAAGTTTCCAAAAACTGCCCCAAGAAAATCGTGACGCTACTCAAAGAGCGCTTTCAACTCACCGATGAGTACGTGTATCGCGTAGACGGCCCCGTTAATCTTAATCGCTTACTCGCCCTTCCCGATTTTGTAAATCGCCCAGAGTTGAAATATAAAGGCTTCACACCAGCCATTCCGCGCGAGATCATTCATCAAACAAGTTTGTTTGAGCTAGTGTCTAAAGGGGATTTGCTCCTCCACCATCCTTTTCAGTCATTTGCGCCAGTGGTGGATTTTCTGAAGCAAGCGGCAAGCGATCCAGACGTCTTAGCGATTAAGCAAACGCTGTATCGCACGGGATCAGACTCCATTCTAGTGGAGCACCTTGCCTCTGCGGCGCGCTCAGGCAAGGAGGTTACGGTCATCATTGAGCTGATGGCACGCTTCGACGAGCAAAACAATCTAACGACGGCCGAACGACTGCAGGCCGCGGGCGCGCACGTGGTTTACGGCATGGTTGGCAAAAAGACCCATGCTAAAATGCTTATGGTCGTGCGACGCGAATCGGGCCGATTAAAACGCTATGTGCATATGGGAACGGGCAACTATCATCAAGGTAACACCAAAATCTACACCGACTACGGCCTCATTACCGCAGACCCCGCCGTAACCCAAGACGTGCACGAAATTTTCATGCAGCTAACCACCCAAGGGCCAAATCCCAATTTGGAAAAACTGTTTCAATCACCACTTGGAATTAGCGACATGTTTATCGATCGCCTTAAACGCGAATCCATTCACGCGCAAGAGGGCCGACCGGCGAGAGTCATAGCAAAAGTAAATGGGCTAAGCAGTGCGGGTATCATTCGCGCGCTATACGACGCTTCGGCGGCCGGCGTACAGATTGATTTAATTGTGCGCGGAATCTGCTGCCTAATACCGGGTGTAGCGGGCATATCAGAGAATATT
>CAYOXK010000104.1:0-9268 GCA_964407915.1 uncultured Gammaproteobacteria bacterium | reverse complement strand
AAACCGATTGTTGTACTGATTAATGGCGGCTCCGCCTCGGCTTCAGAGATTGTGGCGGGCGCTCTGCAAGATCATCGGCGTGCGGTGTTACTGGGCTTAGAAACTTTTGGCAAAGGTTCAGTGCAGTCGGTAATGGAAATTAATGCTGACGAAGCCATAAAACTGACCACCTCGCGCTACTTCACCCCTAACGGTACGTCGATTCAAGCAAACGGTATTCATCCAGATATAACAGTGGCACAACGGTATCCATCTGGTGAGGAACTGCAAGACCAAAGCCTTAAAGAGCGCGACCTGCCTAACAGTTTAAAAAATCCCGACGAGGATGGTCATGCCGAAGATGAACTGTCCCCGCAAACAGTGGAGTTACTCAACGCCGACTATCAACTTTTTGAAGCGTATAAACTAATGCAAGGTCTGGTGTTGTTCGACTCACGTCGCAAAATCGACAGCGCTGAATAAACCATTGCCCTGTTAAAGTCCATTACGGCGTGCCCTTAAAATGTTGCGCTAGTGCACGAATATGGGCTGGCCCCACTTCGCAGCAACCACCAATAATTTGTGCGCCTGAAGTGTGCCAGTCGCGGGCGAATCCTAGATAGGCCGCAGGGTCTAGATCGGTGCGAGTTTCGAGCTGATCTACCGTGGCGTTAACGTCTTTGAAGTCTTCGGTAATCCGCGTGAAGCCATTGGCGTAGGCACCTAGGCGCAGTTCACATCCACTGAGTTGGTGCAAGGCTTGTGTGACTGCTTCAGGAATTGAACAATTTATAAGCACCGCCGCCGCACCATAGTCTCGCGCCGTGCTAACAATTTGCTCTATGGGTTCTCCAGAGCGTAACAGGCTACCGTCTTCGTCACTGACTGTAACCGACAACCATACGGGTTTGCCAAAGGGAGTTGCACCCATCAATGCCCCAGCCGCTTGTTGGGTAGAAACCATGGTCTCCAATAGAAATACGTCTACAAATGGCGCCAGGATGCCTGCCATTTCGCCATACACCTCAGCGCCCTCCTCTAGCGATAAAACTAAATCCGGACGATAAGATTTCGCGTTTGGCCCCAAGCTCGCCGCAATTGTGCCCGCGCCGTGTTTGTCGCGCGCGCGGTTGGCAATTTCGCCAGCACTCACGAGTAAATCCCTAAAACGATGCTCAAGATCAAAGGGTCTAAGCCGATCGCGGTGGTTAGCGTAAGTATTGGTGGTGGCGATATCGGCTCCGGCGGCAAAATAGTCATCGTGTACGCTCTGAACCAGCTCAGGTTCCTCCAGCAAAATCTTAGTTGCCCACAAAGGCGTTAATTCGCGCACTGATCGAGCCACCAACTCTTGACCCATTCCGCCATCTAAAATCAAAGGTATTTGCATGCTGTTCGATGCGCGGTTACGCAAGGTTAGGTTGAAGTAACCCGAAACCCATTAAGACGATACTGCTTAAGGATTAACGGTTTGATTAATGGGCACAATCCCGATCGACATTGCGCCAGGCCCGAGGTTGATGCTTGCTGCTAAGGTCATCACACCCACATACAGCGCAACATTATGGTCGTCGCAGACGTGCTGTAAGCGTTTAAAATTACTGTGATGAACGAGTGTTTTTGGATCGCCCGCAAAACTAATATTAATTAAAGGCGCAACTAATCCCTCAATTACCCGTTCACAACAATAGCCAAACACTCGATTTACCGAGCTATCGAATCCCCGATTTTTCATATCGATGATATCAATGCCGCCATTTTGATTATTGGCGATGGGCGAAATAGCGAGCGCATTGGCTATGAGCGCCACGGGTAACGACACCGTTTTATTGCCTTTTTGTTTTACGCGGTGGCGAATATAAACGCTGTCTCGCACTATGGTAAAAGACTTAACTAGCGTCTTAAAATCTTCAATTAAGGGTCGATAATCCGTGATGTCCAACCCATCGCGCATCAGATCATCCGCGTACATCGCAATTAAACCTTGGCCTGCGGCAAGACTGCCAGAGTCTACTACGCTCATTCGAAATGGCGACTCAATACCCAGTGGAGTGCGAACGTGTTTAGCATCTGCTGCAATGGACTGCGACACCTCGCGATACCCCTCGTAAATAGGGGTATAGGGTCTACCGATCGATTGACAAATTGCCACGTCGTAGTGGATCGCCACCTTTTTTAAAATAAAGCGACGAATATCATCCTCAGTAGGGGTGATCGACATGGCGTCAGACTTAACACTAATACGGCCAGCATTATGAATCGCGATCAGCGCCTTCTCGTCGGTAGTGTCGACATACTGCGTACCTTCGAAGGACACAGCGAGCGGCAGAATCTTGATAGATCTGCGTTGCAGTTCTTGTTCGGGAACACAAGCAACAGAGTCCAATACAAAAGCGTATTTCATGGTCGAATAGGCGCGCAAACAACAGTTCAGCTGGCAGTGTTCAATCTAAAAGAATAGCCCAGCTGTTAGGGTTCTTGATCTTGGTTAATAGGGGCAATTCCCACGGACACGGCGCCCGGCCCCACATTGATCGTCGCGCCCAGAGTCATTACACCAGTGTACAATTGAATGTCGGCGTCATTGCATACATGTTGTAAGCGCTTGAAGCTGTTGTGCTTAGTAAGGGTGGTGGGATCGCCCGCAATGCTAATATTAATCAAGGGTGCGATCAGCCCTTCGCGTACGCGATCAATACAATATTCCAGTACTTTTTCCACTGCGTTTTCAAAACCGCGAGTGGATAAGTCGATCACATCAATCTGTTGATTTTGCGCGAGCGTAATAGGCGACACTTGCAATGCTTTGGCAACCACCGCCACTGGATAAGACACCGTTTTGTTACCTTTCTGCTTTTGGCGATGCCGCGCGTACACGCTGTCGCGCACCACAATAAAGGTTTTAACCAGCGTTTTAAAATCCTCAATCACTGGCTTAAAATCCACTAAGCTCATCCCGGTTTGCAATAAGTCGTCTGAGTACAATGCAATCAATCCTTGACCCGCAACCACCGTACCCGTGTCCGAAGTGGTCATCCGAAAAGGCGTAGTGACTCCGTGTTCTAGCCGAGTAGCCTTGGCATCCGCGGCGATGGAATCAGATACCGCTTTGCAGCTTTGATATATAGGCGTGTATGACTGTCCCACGGTTTGAAAAATAGCCACATCGTATTGTGGCGCAATGTGCTTGATTAAATAGCGTCTTACATCGTCCGCCGTGGGCGTGACCGAAACCGAATCAGTTTTAATACCTACTCGTCCCGCCGAGTGGATGGGAATTAACGCTTTTTCTTCAAAGCTGTCTACGTAATGCACACCGTCAAAGCGTACCGCGAGCGGCATTAACTTTATGGCGCGCTTGCGGAATTCGCGCTCCGGGATACAGCCCACAGAATCCATAACAATTGCATATTTCATAAGCAGGTTGAAACAAAATTAGACATTAAACATCTAAAATAACATAACTTGTGGGCTTCGTTGTCGCTTGTTTCTAGCTTCTTATTAACGTTGTTCAGCGCTGCGTTCAACCACACTCCGATACGGCCCTCAAAGAGTATTCGTTTGATTGACGGGCGCGATACCAACCGAAATCGCGCCAGGTCCGATTTGAATGCTCGCAGCTAAGGTCATTACGCTTACATATAAGCGTATACCCGCACCAGCGCAGGCATTTTCCAAACGTTTAAAACTGCTGTGATTAGTTAAGATAGCGGGGTCACCGGCTACGCTAACATTCACTAATGGTGCGAGTAGCCCTTCACTCACGCGGGCTACGCAGTACTCGAGTACCTTTTCGATGGCGTTGTCTGCCCCACGCGTTCTAACGTCGAGCATCGTCAACTCCCCGTCTTGTAACAAAGTGATTGGGGAAACCTCAAGCGCGTTAGCAATAATGGCAACTGGCAGCGATACGGTTTTATTACCTTTTAGCTTTTGTCGATGTCGTGCATACATGGCATCGCGGACCACCAAAAACGATTTTACTTGCGACTTGAACCGTTCAACCAAAGGAGTGAACTCGGTAAGGCTCATGCCGCCTTGTAACAAATCATCGGAGTAAATAGCGATAAGACCTTGGCCTGCAAGCGCCGTTTTGGTTTCGGTGCTTGTCATACGAAACGGCGTGGTGATGTTTTCCTTTAGTCGCAACGCCTTAGCGTCAGCCGCCACCGAATCGGATACCGCTCGGCAACTGAGGTAGATGGGCGTGTACGCTTGTCCAGCCGTTTGAAAAATCGCAACATCGTATTTGAGCACAATGTTCTTCATTAAATACTTGCGCACATCATCGGCCGAGGGCGTGATCGACATGGAATTTGATTTAACGCCAATGCGACCCGCCGCGTGAATCGGTAACAGCGATTTTTCAGCAAACGTATCCAGATATTGCACATCGTCAAAACTTACAGACAACGGCAACAACTCTAGGGGTCGGGTTCGATACTCTTGTTCTGGAATGCAACCAACCGAGTCAACGATTAAGGCATATTTCATAGGGTGATCCGCGTAAAGAAAAACAGCATTGTTTAAATTTACCGTATTTGGTAATAAAGATAATTACCGAGTTCGAGCTGCACAAACTACCTTTCAGGATTGGTTACTCAACTACCCTGCCGTAGAATTTTGACCCCTATACTTACACAGATAGGGTTATTAGGGAATACGGCGCTCGATTCAGATCATTGGAGGCTAGTCATTGCGCCCAAGACTTAGTTGAGCGTCAGGCGAGCAAATCGGGAATCATAGCGCTCTCTAGACGCGCGATTTGATCTTTGAGCAAAAGTTTGCGCTTTTTAAGGCGCGACAGTTCAAACTGCGAACCCGACTGGGTTTCGGTCATTGTGGCAATCGCCAAATCTAATTCGCGATGCCGTTGGCGCAGCAAAGCGAGTTCTTGGTGTGCGCTGGGTAGCGAGTCTGCCGAAAGGTTCATCATGGGCGATGGCTGAAGGGTGGGTCTGTACGGATTTTCCTTGCGCGGTTAGTCGCGACTTATTAATTATATAGTACTCGCCAAATGTGAATCTTTGCAGAAAAAATTAGATTCCTGATTACCCGTTGTTCGGCATGCTTTACACTAGCAGTATGAGGTGTTCACTTTGCCCAGTTGGCCACTGCGGATAATCGTATTACGGGTGGCAAGTTTCGCACCGACTACTCACACCAACAACCTAAACTTATTCGTCTATGCGTTGTTTTATTGCCTTAAGCTTAACCGACGAAGCGCGCGATGCGATTGGTGACGTGGCTGCGCAAATGGCCTATCAAGACAAGAGCAATGCGGTGCGTTGGGTCGACCAAGAAAACTATCATGTAACGATAGCGTTTTTGGGTGAACTCGATCTTGAAGAGGTTGATCGATTGGCCGACGAGCTAGACTACAGCTTGAGTAGTTTTGGCGCCGAGAGTGTGGTGGCGGGATTAAGTCCGTTTCCCGAATCTAAGCCCAAGCTAATTGCCGCAATGCTTAACCCTACTTCCAGCTTAAGCGAGATTCACCATCAAGTAATGAGTGCCATTAGCGCCGCAGGGCTTAGCGTAGAAAAGCGCAAATTCATTCCGCATATTACCTTAGGCCGCTTTAGACACAGTCGTAACTTGTACAGTGGCACTATCCCCTTGTTGTTCACCATCCCCATTGAGTTTGCCGAAGTGGTGTTGTACGAAAGCCATCTGGCTACCAATGGCGCACAATACGATCCCGTCTTTCGTTATCCCTTAGAGTTTTCAGACTACGAACAGGAATCTTTCAACGACTCAGTCGACGCAGAATAAGTCGCCCCCCTCAAAAAGAAAAAGCATGTTTTGCCCCTCTGACTCAACCAAGTACGATCTGCACTGCCATACCACTTACTCAGACGGCGATCTTGACCCAGAGACGCTCGTGCAATTGGCAAAAGAACAGCAGATTACCCATCTTGCATTGACCGATCACGATTCAGTTGCTGGGCTATCGGCGGCACGTAGCGCTGCCGAAGCGGCCAACATAGAGCTGATTGCGGGAGTGGAGTTTTCCTGCGAGTGGAATGGGCAACTATTGCATGTATTGGGATTGAACATTGATCCAGCCAATGACGAACTATTAAGCGGTATAGAACGCAACCAACAGCTACGCAGCTTGCGTGCAGAGCACATGCATCAAGACTTTATTGCGCATGGCATAGACTTAACTCAGCGAGTGGCCGAGCTGGTTGGTGCGCAAGGCGTACCCACACGGCCACATTTCGCACAAGCGCTGATTGATCAAGGATTGGTAAGCAATAAGAATCAAGCGTTTAAACGCTATTTAGTAAAAGGCAAAGTTGGGTTTGTGCCCATGCAATGGCCAGATATCAGCAAGATCGCTGGCTGGATTAAGGCGGCCGGCGGCCAGGCCGTATTGGCCCACCCAACTCGTTACAAATTTTCTCGCACTAAGCTAGTAAGCTTAATCGAAATCATGCGCGGCTATGGTGTGGGTGCATTAGAAGTGTCTACGCCCATCACTGAGCCCAAACAAGTGAGCATGTTAGCCGACCTGTGCTTGCGTTATGATCTGGCTGCATCGCTTGGGTCAGACTTTCATTCTACAACTCAACCGTGGGCTCGCTTAGGCGGCGCGCCTGCACTGGATACGCGCCTAACGCCCATTTGGTCACGCTTCTAGCGTGCCGTTAATACATAAACCGAAACTAAAACCCGAACTAAACCAATGCTTGAATCTGATTTAAATCCAGCCCTTACGGCTACTACTACCTATTTGAAGGACTATCGTGCACCCGCTTTTAATATAGCGCGTACTCACTTAGATTTTCAGTTTGGCGAAACTCACACGCGCGTTACCGCAACACTGCACATAGAGCGCAGTGGCGAGCACAATGAGCCGCTGGTGCTTGATGGGAAAAAACTCACCCTAATTAATTTAAAAATTGACGGTAGCGCGGTGCCCAACGCGGGCTACAGCGTAACCGAAACCAGCCTCACTGTGCATTCGGTACCAAACCAATTTGAGTTAGAAATAGTCACCGAATTACAACCGCACCTTAATACCGAATTGTCTGGCTTGTACCAATCAAGTGGTAATTTTTGCACGCAGTGCGAAGCCGAGGGTTTTCGGCGCATCACCTACTTCCCTGATCGACCCGACGTGCTCAGCATTTACACGGTTACTCTAACGGCAGCTAAAAGTAGCTGCCCCGTGTTGTTGGCCAATGGCAATTGGGAAGCCGGTGGCGATCTTGACGATGGCCGCCATTGGGCTAAATGGCACGACCCCCACCCAAAACCGAGTTACCTGTTTGCGGTAGTCGCGGGAAACCTTGAGCATATTAGCGACGAGTTTGTAACGTGTTCGGGCAAGCGCGTGGCGCTCAACATTTATGCCCAAGCGCACAACATTCATAAATGCCAACACGCGATGACATCGCTGCAAAAGTCGATGCTCTGGGACGAACAAGTGTATGGCCGCGAATACGACCTAGATATTTATAACGTGGTGGCCGTGGATGATTTCAACATGGGCGCCATGGAGAACAAGGGGCTTAACCTGTTCAACTCCAAATACGTATTGGCGGATCAAGCATCTGCCACCGATGCTGACTTTGAAGGCATCGAAAGTGTGATCGGGCATGAGTATTTTCATAATTGGTCAGGCAATCGCGTTACCTGCCGCGACTGGTTTCAATTAAGCTTAAAAGAAGGCTTCACGGTTTTTCGCGATCAGGAGTTTAGTGCGGACATGGGTTCGCGCGCGGTAAAACGCATTCGCGACGTGCAAGTGTTGCGCAACCATCAATTTAAAGAAGACGCTGGTCCTATGGCGCATCCAGTGCGCCCCGAGTCGTACCAAGAAATAAATAATTTTTACACGGTAACCATTTACGAAAAAGGCGCCGAAGTAATTCGCATGCTGCATCATATTGTGGGTGCGGCTGGTTTTCGTAAAGCAACGGATTTGTACTTTGCTCGGTTTGATGGCTGTGCGGTCACCACCGAAGACTTCGTGCAATGTATGGAACAAGCCAATAACGTAGACCTTACCCAGTTTCGGTATTGGTATACGCAAGCGGGCACACCAGTAATACACGTAGAGCAAGCGTACAACGCTGCCACTCAAACGTTCACGTTATCGGTGCAACAAAGTTGCCCACCATCGCCGAATCAAGCGCATAAAGAGCCATTTTATATTCCCGTGGCGATGGCCTTGATTGCGCCCGACGGTGGGTTAACAAATGAGCAAACGCTCATTATTGATAAAGCCGAACAACAGTTTGAATTTAAAGTACCAGCGGCTCCTGTAGTCTCGTTTCTGCGCGACTTTTCGGCTCCCGTAAAACTGGTATTTGCACAGACTCGAGAAGAATTAGCGCATCTGGTCAAGTTCGACAATAACGGGTTTGTGCGCTTCGAGGCCATTCAGCGCATGGCGCTAAATCTATTATTGCCGGCCATCAAATCAGGGCAGTTTAACCAACAAGATCTGCAGGCTTTAATCGACACGCTCGAGCACGTGCTGGCCCACCCGCCGGCTGATCAAGCCATGTTAGCTGAACTACTGAGTTTGCCTAGCGAGTCTTATTTAGTGGATTGTTTAGCGGCCGAGGTTGACCCACTACAGGTGTCTGCGCTGCGCGATCAGCTACTGCAAACGCTGGCGCAAGCTTTAGCTAAACCCCTACTCGCCCACTACGAGCAGTGTGCACCAGCCGCAGAATTTAGTTTAGACAGCCACGCCATGGCACGCCGCGCATTGCGCAATAAAACGCTTGCTTGGTTAGCACACGATGGCACGGCGCACTCGCTCGAACTCGCCGCGAAGCAATTTGGCGAAGCCACCACCATGACCGAACAACAAGCAGCGCTTGGCTGTTTAGTGCGCCATGGTGGGCCGCAGGCTGAAGCGGCGATACACACGTTTTATCAACGCTGGCAAAACGATGCTTTAGTAATGGACAAATGGTTTGCGTTGCAAGCGTCAGCACCAAGCGACAATATAGTGGCGAACGTTACTGCGTTGCTAGAGCATCCGGCCTTCTCGATTAAAAACCCGAATAAAGTACGCTCGTTACTGGGTGCGTTTGCCGCCAACTTAGCAGGGTTTCACAGCCTCGGTGGTCACCAACTATTGGCGACGCAGATTATTACTTTAAATAGCATTAATCCGCAGGTCGCCGCGCGGTTGGTAGGCGCATTCAATAACTGGCGGATGTTTACTCCAACGGTACGCGCATCGATGCAGGTAGAGTTAGAACGCATCAAGGCTGTGCCTGATCTTAGTACCGACATAGCCGAGATTGTGAGCAAGGCCCTC
>CAYOXK010000103.1:0-9340 GCA_964407915.1 uncultured Gammaproteobacteria bacterium | reverse complement strand
CTGCCAGTGTTAACTGCCAGTGTTAACTGCCAGTGTTAACTGCCAGTGTTAACTGCCAGTGTTAACTGACTAGGGACAAAAACTCCGTGCGTGTGGACTGGTTGGATCGGAATATACCGAGCATTGACGACGTTTTCATTGACGAATTCTGCTTCTCAACCCCGCGCATCATCATGCACATGTGTTTCGCTTCAATAATCACGCCAACGCCTTGAGCACCCGTAACCGAGCGGACGGTTTCAGCGATCTCGGTGGTTAGCTGTTCCTGTATTTGAAAACGGCGCGCATACATGTCCACAATTCGCGCAATCTTAGATAGGCCAAGCACTTTACCGTTGGGGATATACGCTACGTGGCATTTGCCAATAAAAGGCAGTAGGTGATGTTCGCACATGGAGTACAGCTCAATGTCTTTAACAATTACCATTTCGCGCGAGTCGCTTGGAAACAAGGCATTGTTGATTACTGTGTCCAAGTCTTGCCGGTAACCTTGCGTTAAGAATTCCATTGCTTTCGCTGCTCGCTTGGGCGTGTCTACCAGTCCCGGACGATCAAGGTTTTCGCCGCAGGCAGTAATAATTTTTCGGTATGCGTCTTCCATTATTTAATCCGCTTTGGGGATAATTGCTGCGCAGCGCAGCGAGTTTAATTGGTAAAACTTGTCGCCAACTTGTTTAGTGAGCCTGTCGGCATCTTAGGCTAGAAGGATAATCAACCTCGTACAGTTAAGGATGAACTACCTGTCTTCACGCTCTCTTGGGATAGTAATTCGCTGACCGTGCAGATTAGGTGTGTATTCTAACGCATCGTTGTTGTATGCGTTAGAATCTCGTGCTTTGCGTATCAGAATGCGGCGCAATCACTATCGTTAGCGATCTAATCTCGATAAACTTGCGGCAAAAGTTAGTCTCTCCGATATTCTAACCAAAATTTTCTTAATCCTGCTTTGTTATGTTAATTAATAATCGTATTAAACTAGAAGTGCATGATCACATTGCTCGAGTTACTTTGGCGCGCTCTGAGAAAATGAATTCGCTTGATCCTGATATGTTTGCGGCCATTCCTATGGTGGGAGAACAGCTACGCAATGACCCATCGGTGCGGGTCGTTATTCTGGATGCAGAAGGGGATAATTTTTGCTCTGGTTTAGATAAGGCCAGCATTGCCGGGTTGATGAATCCGAGCGGGGCGGCGGATGGCGAGACTTTAGCGGTGGCCAATTTAGCGGTTCGTACTCACGGTATCGCGAATGCGCCACAATATGCCGCGTGGATGTGGCGCGAATTGCCGATGCCGGTTATTGCCGCCATTAAGGGCATCACGTTCGGTGGGGGGCTACAGATTGCGCTCGGATGCGACATGCGTTACGCCAGTGCCGATAGTCAGTTTTCCATTATGGAAATGAAATGGGGCATTGTGCCCGATATGTCGAGCTCGCAGATTATGCGTCATCTGGTGGCCGATGATGTCATTCGCGAACTTACGTTTACCGCCCGCATTTTCACCGCCGAAGACGCACTCAAATGGGGTTTTGTGACTGCGATCGTCGACGACCCTGTTG
This sequence comes from uncultured Gammaproteobacteria bacterium, assembly GCA_964407915.1. Taxonomy (GTDB): domain Bacteria; phylum Pseudomonadota; class Gammaproteobacteria; order Arenicellales; family Arenicellaceae; genus Arenicella. Next base: position 7,779 of record CAYOXK010000103.1, on the reverse strand, counting down.
CACATGCCTATACGATCGCCGAGCAAATAGTGACTAAAAATCCACAAGCGGTGCGGGCAGCCAAGCAGATATTGGATCGAGCACCGTATCAAACTCAAGCAGAGGGGCTGCTGTTTGAATCAGTACAGCAGGACCAAATTTTGGGTTCGGACAATCAAAAAGAAGCGGTGATGTCGCAGCTAGAAAGAAGAGCCCCAAATTATACTGAATAACTGCCCGCATCAGAGGGCTTGGCTCGGCGCGCGCGGTAGAGTGCGAAATCTCTACCGCGCGGCGTCAGTAACGACAAAACCAGTTTGACTTTGCTTAGTGATGCAAATGCGCACGTTGTTTTTCCGTGCGGTATATCCAAATAGCTGCAGCCAAAACCGCAAGTGCCACGATTCCAATAATGATGCTCGCCAGCGCATTGATTTGCGGACTCACCCCCAACCGTACGCTTGAATAAACCACCATCGGCAAGGTTGTTGATCCCGGTCCTGACGTGAAACTCGCCACCACCAGATCATCCATAGAAAGCGTAAACGCTAATAGCCAACCAGCAATGAGTGCCGGTGAAATCATCGGCAAAGTGATACTAAAAAATACGGTAATCGGTCGCGCGCCTAAATCGGATGCGGCTTCCTCTATCGAGCGATCCATGTTGGCAAGTCGGCTTCGTACGATCACCGTAACATAAGCCATACACACCACGCTGTGCGCGAGAATAACGGTGACTTGACCCCGTCCTGAAGGCCAACCTAATACGCTTTCCGTGGCCACAAACAACAGTAATAAAGACAGACCGATAATAATCTCTGGCATGACTAGCGGTGCGGCGCTGACTAAGTCTAACGAGTTACGCAGCTTCGACTTGGGTGAGCGTACCAATGCAAGGGCAGCAAGGGTGCCGAGGAAGGTGGCAATCCAAGCTGTAATAAACGCAATCTTAATACTCAACCAAGCGGCTGACAGTAGCGCGCTGTTATTGAGTAGTTCGCCGTACCACTTCGTGCTAAAACCCGCCCATACCGTCACCAAACGGCTTTCATTAAACGAGTAGATGATTAGGCTAACGATCGGGGCGTACAAAAATATAAAGCCGCTCACGAGCACTACTGTCGGTAAGGCTTTGCTGAGTTTGAGCCTCATGCGGCACCCCCATCGCGGTCTTCGACCAGTTTGCGTTCATGGTTTTGCATGAGCACGAACGGCAATATGAGAACCACCAATAGCGTAATAGTGAGTGCCGAAGCAACTGGCCAATCTTTATTCGAGAAAAACTCGATCCACATCAACTTACCCAGCATCAAAGTTTCAGGGCCGCCGAGCAGATCGGGAATGACAAATTCGCCCATCACTGGAATAAATACGAGCATAGATCCAGCCAATACCCCTGGCATCGATTGTGGCAAGGTAATCGTTAAAAACTGCTTGAAGGGGCGTGCGCCCAGATCGGCCGCTGCATCGAGCAGTGTGCGATCAAGCCGCACCAGTGTTGCATACAGGGGTAGAATAAAAAAGGGTAGATAGCTGTACACCACGCCGATGTAAACCGCAATGTTGGTATGGAGTAGGGCAAGCGGTTCGTCAATTACGCCAAGCCACAAAAGCATGTTGTTGAGCACTCCATTGCTTTTTAGAATGCCGATCCACGCATAAACCCGAATCAAAAATGAGGTCCAAAAGGGCAGGATAATGAGCATTAGCAATACCCCGCGCCACTGTGCTTTAGCGGTACTAATGTAGTACGCCATCGGATATCCGATGAGTATGCACAGTAGTGTCGAAATGGCCGATACCTTCAACGAACCCAATAACGCACTCAGGTACAGCGAGTCTTCCCATAACAACAGGTAGTTGGCAAAATTGAGCTTTATTGTAAGGATGCCATCTTCGAGCCCCCTGAACAGCGGCAAATAGGGTGGCTGAGCGAGCTCCATCTCGGCCACGCTTATTTTGAGTACAAAAATAAGCGGCAAGATAAAAAAGATGGCCAACCAAATAGCCGGAACGGCCATCACGCTATTGACGCGCATCGCTTTAAATTTATCTAACATACGAGTTTACCTATCCTGCTAACTAGGGTGCTGAGTGCGGAGCCAACTAGGGCACTAAAAGACCCGCGGTGTTCGGCGACCAACTGAGACAAACTTTTTGCTCCCAGGTGAATGGTTGTTCCGCCAAGGGCAGGGTGTTTGAAAGGGTGAACTTCACCGATTTGCCAGTGGCTAAGGTCGCATGATAAATGCTTACATCGCCTAAATACGCAATTTCCTTGATCACGCCGTTGAGCTTATTTGGCACCTCTTCTTGCGCATCGACAACGCGGACTTTCTCTGGTCGTACCACCACATTTACATCCATATCCAAGACCAGTGGTTGCATATGGGTAACGGTAATCTCGGCATCGAGCTCGTCGCTATAAACGGTCACTTGATCGCCCTCTTGCGCGGTAACTACGCCCTTAAAGATATTTGCCAACCCAATAAAGTCGGCCGCATAGCTTGACGCAGGAAACTCATAAATGCGGCGTGGAGTGTCGAGTTGTTCAATCATGCCTTCATGCATTAATGCGATGCGACTCGACATGGTCATGGCTTCCTCTTGGTCGTGAGTCACCATCACGAACGTGGTCTTGAGATGCTCCTGAATGTTCACCAATTCAAATTGGGTTTCTTCTCTGAGTTTTTTATCGAGTGCTCCCAATGGCTCGTCAAGCAATAGCAGCTTGGGCTGTTTTACCAGCGCGCGGGCGAGTGCCACTCGCTGTTTCTGCCCCCCCGAAAGTTGGTCGGGTTTACGGTGGGCAAATTGTGCTATACGCGTAAGCGCTAGAATACTCTCTACTCGCTCGCGAATCTGGGCTTTCGGCACACGGTCTTGTTTAAGTCCGTAGGCCACATTATCAAATACCGACATATGAGGAAACAGTGCATACGACTGAAACATCATATTCGTTGGCCGCAAATAGGGCGGCATATCGGTTACGTCTTGACCGTCTATAAACACCTGTCCAGTGGTTGGTGTTTCGAACCCAGCCACTACTCGTAGTAAGGTCGACTTACCACAACCTGAGGCACCGAGCAGCGAGAAAAACTCGCCTCGGTAAATGTCCAAGGTAATGTCGATGAGCGCGGGTGTGGAACCATACATCTTACTCACGTTTTTGAGTTGGATGATGGGCGTGTTGTCGGTTGATGTAGAGGCTTGATTATCGGGTTTTTCCATTTCAACTGTTCCCAGTAACTCGAACGAGGAGCCTACGTACAGAGCTTCATTGAAGCCGTGTGACTAACTCACCATTCCTAAACAAGGGGTCCTAGGTTGCCTACTTAATACTGATTTTTTAAGTTTGGCCTAGGCAAAAAAATAAGCCGTTCCCACTGAAGGGAACGGCCGAATGTTATCCATTATAAATGCAGCTGGCGTGTTTCAGTAACAAACCAAACGGTGTGTATTTGCAATCTTTAACAGCTGCGGACAACTTATTGATTGGTTTTAATGCGGGTCCAACTGCGATTCAGGTTCCGCGCTTCAGCCGTTGTTGGTACCGTCAAGACGATTAAGCTCTCGATGGTGCTGGCTGGTGGGTAAATGCCTGGGTCGCTGCTGATGCCTGGATCAACTAATGAAGTTGCCTTCAAGTTGGGATTGGCATAAGACACGTAGTTGGTCACACCGGCGATCACTTCAGGTTGCATCATGAATTCGATAAACTGATGTGCTTCGGTTACGTTTTCAGCGTCGTTTGGAATGGCCATAACGTCGGTCCAAACTACAGCACCTTCTTTTGGCACTGCGTAGGCGATATCAATGCCATTATCAGCTTCAGCCGCACGATCACGAGCTTGGAACATATCACCGGAATAGCCGTGGGCTACACAGGTGTCTCCATTGGCTAGGTCACTGATGTACTGAGAGTTGTGAAAATAGCGAATAAACGGACGCACGCCTTGAATGAGCGTCACCGCCGCATCAATTGACTCCTTCGAGAAATCTGCGGCATCAATGCCTAGATATGCGCGTGCTGCCGTGAACACTTCAAGTGCATCGTCCATAAGAGTTACGCCACAACCAGCAAGCTTGGCGGTAATTTCAGGATCGAACACTAGCGCCCAAGTATCCAGCGGCATCTCGTCGCCTAAGATAGCTTGTACCTTTTCGCGGTTAATGCCAAGCCCAGTGGTGCCCCACATATAAGGCACAAGATGAGCATTGCCTGGGTCGAGGTCGGTTAACGATTTTAAAATCGCTGGATCCAAATTAGCCAATCCAGGAATTTGCTCCTTATCGAGCGCGCCGTAAATCCCCGCTTTTAGATGACGTTGAGCAAATGGACGAGCGGTCGGAAACACTAAATCGTATCCGGTGCGCCCTGCCAATAGTTTTGTTTCTAGGACTTCGTTAGAGTCGTACACGTCGTAACTGACTTTGATGCCGGTGGCGGCTTCAAAGTTGCTGATCGTGTCTTCCGCAATATAGTCGGACCAGTTATAAATATGTAATTCCTTCGCAGAGCTTACTCCGCATACGCTTGAAAGGATAAGCAAAATGCTTAGCGCACGTTTGTTCATGGTCATTTAGATTACTCCAGATGCAGATTAAAACAGAGCTAAGCGGGTTCACCACCCAGCTCATCTAACGTCCAGATTGGCACTGTCTTCGGTAAGTCAGGGCTCGGTCAGGGCGGCGCATATTATTAGCTAATCTTTCGTTATGAAACAATTGTTTTTATACAAATATATTGCCAAAAATACGCTGAAAGCCCTCACAAAGGGATTCGTTGGGTTTTTTTTGCGTTACTGAACGATCTCACTACCCTACAGTGTTTTAATAAATTTCGCTACCTCTTGCCACGCCGCGCCCGCAGATCCGCGTGAACGGTTAAACAAATGCCAGTCATGCAATTGGTTTTTCCACACTTGTAAGGTTACATCACTCCCTTGCGCGCGCGCTTTGTTGGTGTAGCGTATGGATTCTCCGAGCAGCATTTCGCTGCTGCTCGCGTGAATTAGGGTTTTTGGTAAGTTGCATAAATCGTAAAACAATGGCGACGCTGTTTTATGCGCTGGATTCATTCGCAACGCAAATAATTGCAGCCAAGCACCGAACATGGCTGGAATCGACAATAGAAAGCCCAACCCTTGACCTAATATGGGATCCGTCGCTTGGTTGGCGCTTAGGGTCGGCGACTGGCCCGTCATATCGAGCGATGGGGAGAAGCCAATAACACCATCCGGGCGGCGCAGGTTTTGCTCGCCAGACCATGAAGACAACATCATGGTAAGGTTGCCCCCAGCGGAATCGCCCGCGAGCAGTAGAAATTTAATTTCGCTCTCTCCCTCCGGACCATTACGCAATATGTGCTGGTAGGCGGTTTGTGCATCGCGGATGCCACGTCCCCGACTGAACTCAGGCAACAGACTGTAGTCAATCGATAGCACCGCCGCATTGGCTAAATGCGAAAGTTGGTGTGCATACCAGCGGTGGCCTTTAGAACTGCCCAGTAAAAACGCCCCCCCATGATGAAACAACACACGGCGCTGCGTGTCTACCCCAGGCGCAACCGCCCATTCGGCCTTCACGTTAGCAAAGTCAGTTTGGGTAAAGCGACAATCACTCGCAAAGTCGTCAGAAAGATTGTCGGCAAATTCGCGAACCATGCGAAACGCTTTGCGTATTGATTTTGACTTGCGCGCCGCTACTCGCACTGCACCGATTTTGGCTAGAAAGTCTCGGTTTGCTTGCGTGTCTTCCGGCGTTTCGGCAAACACCGTTATATAATCTTGTTCCAGTGGGCTGTCGTAGCGGGAGTGATCTGCACCGTTCAACACGAAGTGGGCAATAGCCCACGTAAAAAACAGCCAAAATAAAAAGCCGATAAAATAAACCATAGCGCTTGAGCCTAAAAAATGAACGGCCTTGATTATATCGCCCCGCGCGTGATCGCGGAGCTTTTACCGAGTGAGTTGCTGCGGCAATTTGCGCTACAATTGCCGAATGTGTGGAAGATTTAACAACCATTTACCCAAAATGCACGGTTGGACTGACCTGTTGGATGCGTGGTCGTTGGGCGAGTTGGAGGTGCGCACTTCGTATAATGTGGCACCCACTAACTCTATAGCTGGTTTGCTGGTTGAGCAGGGACAAATCACAGCGGCGCGTGCAATGCGCTGGGGCATGATACCGCCATGGTCAAACAGTTTTAGTTCTACCTACGCAACGTTTAATGCGCGCTGTGAAACAGTGTCCGACAGGCCAACCTTTCGACACGCATGGAAAAATGCACAACGGTGCATCATTCCGATGGCTGGGTACTATGAATGGCGGACTGTGAGCCAAATTGGCGGTAAGCAGAGCAAACAACCGCTCTATATCAGCGATGTTAATCAAGGCGTGCTACTCGCCGCTGGCTTGTTTGAGCCATGGGGAAGGGCTGGAGATGTGTCCTGTACTATCTTGACCAAACCCGCTAGCGACGAGTTATCGACGCTGCATCCGCGTATGCCTATTTTATTGGACTCAACGACCCTAGAACGCTGGATTAGCGATCCGAACGAGCGATTAAATTCCGGGCTCATTGATACGCCGCACCCGCACATCGTCTATTGGCCGGTATCGCCAGCGGTTGGCAATGTGAAAAATGATTCGATAGAGTTGACCAAACCGCTCGACACGCATTCGGCTATTCAGGCACGTTGACTTGCGTTTTGCGCTGTTAAGTTGGGTCACGCTCGCTGTAGGCGAAGTCGAGTAAGGTTTGGTCGGCTAAGCGATAGACGGTCCAGCCGTCTTTAGGCTCGGCGCCAATGGATTCATAGAATTTGATCGAGGGTTCGTTCCAATCGAGCACGCTCCACTCCACGCGCCCGCACTGTTTAGCAACGGCAATTTTTGCCAGTTCTTGTAAGAGTGCCTTGCCTGCGCCTTGTCCGCGACTCTCTGGAGTTACATAGAGGTCTTCAAGATAGATGCCATGTTTGCCCAGCCACGTTGAATAGCTGAAAAAATAGACGGCAAAACCAACCGGCTCGGCCCCCGTTTGTGCCAGCAAGGCGAATACTTGAGGGGATTCGCAAAACAAGGTATCTAAAAAGTCTTGCTCGGTTGCGCGGACTTCGTCTGCGGCTTTTTCATAAATGGCAAGTTCCATCACAAAGCGAGCGATCGTGGACGTGTCGTTGATAGTAGCGGGGCGCACCAACAAAGGTGGTTTTGATTCGTTCATAAGCTTGATCAGTCTGAGCAGAGTAGGTTAGCGATTGTACTTCAAGTGCTGGCGATGGCGGCAATCGTGGCGGCCGATAATTCCTGCAGGTCATGTGGCGATAGTTCGATTTCCAAACCGCGTTTCCCCGCACTGACGAAAATGGTGGCAAACTGAAACGCCGAAGCGTCGATGACCGTCTCGAGCTTCTGCTTCTGCGCGAGCGGACTCACTCCCCCCAGCTGATAACCCGTGCTACGCGTTACTGAGGCGCTATCAGCCATTGTTACCTTTTTAGTGCCGAGCGCGTTGGCTAAAGCTTTGAGGACAAGCTGCGCGGAAACAGGCACGAGCGCCACAGCGAGCTTGCCTGTTGCAGCCTTAACCACGAGCGTTTTATAAATTTGGGTAGGCGCTACGCCGAGTTGTTGGGCGGCCTCGACACCGAAGGCGGTTACTGCGGGGTTATGCGCGTAACTGTGTACTTGAAAGTCCACCCCTTGTTTTTCGAGTAACAGTATTGCGGGTGTCATAGTCGCTGTGCTTTTTTATAAATCGGTTAACGAGTTTACGTGGACTACCGTGCGCTC
>CAYOXK010000102.1:0-9383 GCA_964407915.1 uncultured Gammaproteobacteria bacterium | reverse complement strand
AGTTTGCTGGAAGCCTGGGGGCGAGGCAACGCTTAAAAAAATAGGTGGGTGTCTGCAAGTTTCGGTGGGTGTCTGAATTATTCAACCCGCAGTTGTGCTTAGCGGTGGGTGTCTGTATTATCCGCGCCTGAATTGGCCGCGATCCTCGACTTGCTCATTCCTCCCCACCGCTGCTTTCTATCCACTCCAGCATTAATGTTGGTGTCTGTAGTTACTGTAAATCTAACCCGCTACTCATCTTCTCTCACGTTGTGTAAGAAGGCGCATGGCTTTGCTCAATCACGCTCAAATGAATCTTCCTTCCCTCGCCACTGCGCGAACTGAAATACTATCTGGACTCACCGTCGCGCTCGCCTTAGTCCCTGAAGCCGTCGCTTTTGCTTTTGTTGCAGGCGTTGATCCTCTGGTGGGTCTCTATGCAACATTTTTCGTTGGTCTTATCACCGCTCTATTCGGCGGTCGCCCTGGGATGGTTTCCGGTGCTACGGGTGCCTTAGCTGTGGTCATGATTGCATTGGTTGCGGATCATGGAGTGGAGTATCTCTTTGCCACAGTCGTGCTCATGGGGCTACTGCAATTCGCAGCGGGCGCACTAAAGCTGGGTAAATATATCCGCATGGTGCCTTATCCCGTTATGTTGGGGTTCGTAAATGGATTGGCGATCGTTATATTTTTAACGCAGCTCAATCAGTTCAAGATCATTGATAACACCACTGGTGTTTTATCGTGGATGCAAGGCCCCACGCTGTTCATCATGGTCGGGCTAATAGTATTGACGATGTTGGTCATCTATCTTATGCCTAAAATCACCACCAAATTTCCTGCCCCCTTGGCCGGTATTCTCGTGGTCTCGATCCTTGTGGCGTTCGTTGGCATTGATACACGCACCGTAGCGGATCTAGCAAGCATCGCAGGCGGCTTACCCTCGTTTCATGTTCCTTGGGTGCCCTTCACTTTAGAAACGCTGTATGTCATCGCGCCTTATGCCATCATTTTGGCGTTTATTGGATTAGTGGAGTCTTTGCTAACGCTCACATTAATTGATGAGCTAACGGAAACGCGCGGTCACAATTCGCAGGAATGCATGGCACAGGGTGGGGCGAACATAGTTACTGGGTTTTTTGGTGGAATGGGTGGCTGCGCAATGATCGGTCAGAGCATGATCAATATTAAATCAGGTGGGCGTGGTCGCTTAAGTTCTGCCGCCGCCCCTATATTTCTACTCAGCTTTATTCTGTTTGCATCGCATTGGATCGAGATGATTCCCATTGCTGCTTTAGTTGGGGTTATGTTTGTGGTGGTGATTGCTACTTTCGAGTGGTCGTCGTTGCGAATTTTACGGCGCATCCCCCGCGCCGACGCCTTCGTTATATTTTTGGTGTCTGGGGTTACGGTAATGACTGATCTAGCCGTCGCGGTGGTCGTGGGGGTAATTGTCTCGTCACTCGTCTTTGCTTGGCAAACCGCAAGCCAACTTTACGTAGAAGTTAAATCCGAAACCGAGTCGGAAAAAACCTATGTGTTGCATGGTCAGCTATTTTTCGCCTCCATTGAGGGGTTTAAGGACTTGTTCCACCCTCGTAAAGACCCCGACAATGTAACTATCGATTTTAAGTACTCGCGCGTATGGGACCACTCGGCGCTCGAAGCAATAGACGCGCTAGCCGAGCGCTACATGCGCCGTGGCAAGGAACTGCATTTGTTAGGTTTGAGTCAAGACTGCAAAGTTCTATTGCACAAAGCTGGCAGCATGGTCGAAACCGATCAAGAAGACGACCCGCGTTATCGCGTAGTAGTTGACTACAAGGCACGCGTATCAAAAACCGCTTAATTTGTCGGCCAACTTCGTTGTTAGATCCATTTGTCTTAAGCTCCACGATATGAGGCCGTTTATATAACGTCTGAGGTAATTGTACGCTTGCCTCAACCGTTGCACACTGTGCCTTCATTCAGGAGTGGCCATGCGGTTATTGTTGCTAAGTCGTTCCTGTTCATTGGCTAATTTGAACATGAATCTTGGAGTTACCTTATGCAGTATGTAGAGTTTTGGCCTATCGCCTCAGTGGTTCTCATTGTGATGTTTTTCGTGTATCTAGCGTTTGGTGGCGGTGCCCTTCGGCGTGGTGCTTGGCTTGTTCCTGCTGCGCTTTGTGCAGCATTTACGTTATTTTCTATCTACCCTGTTGTTACGGAAGGGCCCTTTGGCTTTTGGCCAAATCATTCACAAACTTTCTGGGGCAACCAAGTTTGGATTGATTTGCTGCTTGCTCTTGGTGTGGCCTGTTACTTCATAGCCGACAGAGCCAAACAGCTTGGTATACGCGTTGCGCCGTGGTTGTTGTTGGTGCTGTGTTCAGGCTCGATTGGCGTGCTGGCCTTTTTGTCTAGGGTATTGTTTGTGCAGGAACGCACGCCAAAATAGCACCTGCTCGCGGCTATTTTATCGCGGCTTCGCGTTTAAGTTGTTGGCAAGCCTCTTACCCCTTACACTAAGGTTCTAAAATGCTAATGAGTCTGCAGTGAGAGGTAAGCATAAATGCAAAAGGTTTTGTTCGTGTTGTTGCTCGCCAGCAGCTTAGTTTTGTTCAGCATACCGGCACAATCTACTCCGATTGCGCATCGGTTTTTTGCCAAGCTCGAATCATTATGTGGCGATTCAAACCATCCCTACGCGCGCTTTGAGGGGGGCATGACATACCCCGAAGATGGCCAAGATAGCTTTGCCGGTAAGTTGCTAGTGGCTGAGTTTAAGCAGTGTTCAAAAACCGAAATTCGTGTGCCTTTTATCGTTGGTGAAGACACATCGCGCACGTGGGTATTTAGCAAGACACCCACCGGAGCGCGTTTAAAACACGACCATCGCCATGCCGACGGTAGCCCCGACGAAATCACTGATTACGGTGGTGATTCTGATGGTCACGGTACGATGTTCAGACAATCTTTCGCAGCGGATGACTATACTTCGATGCTTATCCCTGAAGCCGAAAGCAATGTTTGGACACTGTCGTTAAGTGCCGACTTAAAGACCCTTACCTATCATTTAGAGCGCTACGGGGCCCCGCGGTTTACCGCAATTTTATATCGGGTAGAGACGGAGTAATTTTGTATGCCTTTGTTTTGGCACGCCTAATTTGCACGTTTTAGTATTATCAAAGACCTGCGCGCCTTCGTTCTGAGTGAATGGGGTGTGTTGAAGGACAAAAAAACCAGGTCGCGCGGCCTGGTTTTTTTTGACCGTTTAGATCGTGCTTATTTAGATATAGGTATTACGTAGTTGCTTGGGTATTCGCGGTGCTTATCAGTGATCGCATCGGTTAATCCAAAATCGGGCATAAAGACAGCGCTAGCCACAATTTTAGCGCCAATTGTGCTGGGTATCGATCCGAACGCGGTTCGGCCGTCCGCACTTTTGCAGTCGTATACAAGTGGGTCATCTGAACGGCGCACTGAAGCCGTAGTGGGAACAGTAATTTCCCAAGCTCCGCGTTTGTTTTGCAGTTTGCACGTCCCGTTGGAGCCATCACTAAATGATATTGCCATGGGTGTCATGGCGTCGTTCGTTAGGGTTGCTCAACCACTTAGCGCAAATACGCATAACAGCAGAGTAAATTTTTTCATAATAAGTCTCCAGAGACAATTGGATTTCAATTTATTGAATTATTAGGTTTATTACTCTAGACCACTTAAGTGAGACGCGGAATGGAGTCCTCCGAAGTATTCAGTACCCATCAAGGCAATTCAAGCAAAATTGCTTTGTGAATAGTTGGGTGGTGAATTGGGTTTTACTACAGGATGACTCTTTCTATGGGTGGCTTGCTACTTAAAGGTGGGTGTCTCGGTAGTTTGAGGTTTAGGGAGAACTTACCACAAGTTGAAGCAGGTAGTAGGGTCTAGGTATCTAATCAATGGCGCGAAGCATAATCGGCAGCAAGTCGCGGGGCTTGCCAATTGGCGCGGGCGCATAGGGCATTTCATAGTCCCGCGAGGTTTCGAGTCGGTAATGCTTCAATAAGTGGAACACCACGAGTTTCACCTGCAACTCGGCAAACTTTATCCCCAAGCACTTGTGTGCCCCTCCGCCGAATGGCACGAACGCGTGCTTGTGGTTGCGATCTTCAGCGCGTTCGGGTGCAAAACGCTGCGGGTCAAATTTCTCTGGATTGGTCCAAATGCTCGCGAGTCTGTGGGTAAACGCGGGACTCACGTGCACCATATCACCGCGCTTAATTGTGTAGCCCTGGAATTCGCAGTCGCGCACGGCGGAACGCGGAATAATCGGCAAGGGTGGATACAGGCGCAAGGCTTCTTTAAACACCCATTCAGCTGCAGTGAAATCGGGCATCTGTTCGTAATCCAAACGGTCCCCACCGAGCTTTGCAGCTTCAAGGGCAATGGCTTCTTGCCATTCAGGGTGCTTTGCCAAGGCAAACGTAATGCTCGAGAGCGAGCTTGTTGTGGTGTCGTGCGCCGCCATCATTAAAAAGATGATGTGATCTACAATATCTTGCCGTGAAAAGCGGCCGCCTTGCTCGTCTTCAACTCTACAAATCTCGGCAAACATGTCCGTGTCGGCAGACGCTCGTTTACCATCAATACGTTGTTTAAAATAGTGTTCCAACAACGCTCGGCCCTTGAGGCCGCGTCGGTATTTCATGCCGAACCACGGATGCCGAACGAGCGCCATTGACGCCTCTACAACGTCTACAAAGGCTTGATTTACGCTGTCGGCTTCCTCCACCAAGTTTTCGCCCAAGAATACTTTTGCGGCTAAATCCAACGTGAGTTGTTTCATTAAGGGGTAGATAGGAACAGCCCTGCCGTGCTCCCAAGTGGCTACCGTATTGGCTATCGCTGGATTCATAAGGCTCACGTATTCGGCTAAAGCGCCCGCCTTAAACGGCGCACCGAGCAAGCGTCGGTGGTAGCGATGCTCATCGCCGTCGCGCAGCATCAGGCCATTGGGGAATAGCTCTGCGAGCGAAATATTCCAAGCCCTACGGCTTGAGAAATTTTTGTCACGATCAAGTAGCACAAATTCATTGCCCTCTGGGCTAAGCAGGCCAATTACTTTAGTGTGCAGATAGTAGTTGTAATACACGGGGCCATGCCGTTCGTGCATTTCTTTAATTAGAACGTTGCAGTCTTGCAAAAACCGCAATGAGTGACCAAAAACCGGTAATCCGCGTTCGCCAGGAATGAGTTTCATAAAGTGTTGGGGCTGCTCTAACTTATGTAATAGACATTTCGCTCAGCAGTGTAACTAAGATGCAGTAATAGGGTGTCAAATATTGCTTAGAATCTGAACAAGACGGCAACATTTGCTCAGCCAAACGTTTGGGTACATTTTTCCATTGAATTGCTCGCCCGCGCGCGCGACAATCACTTAGGAAGCGGGCTCTCTCGCTATAGTGACGCCGTAGAAAGAGCCCTCAGCGTATAGAGAGCCTTCAACGAATGAAGAGCCTATTACCACATTAAATAGCACAACTATCCGCAATTTATACACAACACCGAGGTAACACATGGCAGCACGACAGTTTGATCTAGTGGTTTGGGGCGCAACGGGCTTCACCGGCAAATGGGTGGCTAAGCATGTGTTCGACCACCATCATGCCAGCGGTTTACCCTGGGCCATGGCGGGTCGCAGTCAAGCCAAGCTCGATAAAGTGCATGAGTTTATTGGCGATACCACCAAGTCTGTGCCCAGTTTGCTAGCCGACAGTGATGACCTAGAAAGCTTGCGAGCCATGGTTAAACAAACCAAGGCGATTATTTCGACGGTGGGGCCATACGCGTATTACGGTTCTAAATTAGTGCAAGCCTGCGCGGAAGAGGGCACTCATTATGTGGATCTAACGGGCGAAGTGCCGTGGATGCGCGACATGATCGACGCACATCTTTATACAGCCCAGCGCAGTGGTGCCCGTATTGTGCATAGTTGTGGATTCGACTCGATACCGTCTGACATGGGCGTTTATTTTATGCAGAAAGAGGCACGGGCTCGGTTTGGCAAGCCATTGCAGAAACTTCGCTATGCCTTAGTGAAATCTAAGGGCGGCATGAGCGGGGGCACGGCCCACAGTATGCTCAATCTCCTTAAGCTCGCTGCCAGCGATAAAAAAGTGCGCAAGGTGTTAACCAATCCTTACAGCTTGAACCCCGATCCTTCGGTGCGAGGAGTCGACTCGCGAGACCAGAGCGGTGTGGAATTTAACGACGATCTGCAACGTTGGACCGCTCCTTTTCTGATGGCGGGTATTAACACTCGCATCGTGCGTCGCTCTAATGCACTTATGAATAACGCCTATGGCGCTGACTTCTCATACTCCGAAACCATGGCAACAGGCAAGGGTGCGGCGGGGTATCTATCGGCTAAGGGTATTTCTTCAGCAATAAAATCGATGGCGGTAATGGGGCTTACCGGCGTGGGACGCAGCGTGCTCTCCAAAATTTTACCAGCGCAAGGCGAGGGGCCTAAAGTAGACCCATTGGACCCCGGTTTTTATGTGATTCAATTTAATGGCGAAACCGCAGACGGCCAAACCCTAGTGGGTCGGTTGCACGGCGATGGCGATCCTGGTTACGGGTCTACATCTAAAATGTTAGCGGAGTCGGGTTTGTGTCTGGCGCACGATGCATTGGACGTTAAGGGGGGATTTTGGACGCCCGCGAGCGCAATGGGTGATGCCTTGCTTGAGCGGTTGCGCGGTCGTGGGGGCTTGCGGTTTGAGGTGATTGGGTAGCGCATCACGAGCGCTTATAAAGTTGGATGAATTGGGCAAAGCTTAAAGCCGCTGAGCGAGCGTTTTTAGGGCGTTATCCCAATGGATTTGACGATGCCGCTTTGATCGGTCTGACAAAACGGCACAACCTGGCCAAGCATGTGGCATTTGCGCAGGAGTATTTAACGCCAGAAAGTGGCGCTCGGGTAGCCAAGACCCTCGCCAACATCGAGTTATTGGTTAGCCGTTCTTCTATGGTTTCATTTTTTGAAAAACCTAAATTTAAAGGCTTGATCGCGCGGCTAGATAGGCACCAGCAAGCCTTTTTCGTAGACAGCATGTTAGAGCTATTGCACGGTGATCAGCCCGCGGGCTTTGCCGGTTTGGTGGATGTGCTACAGCAGGAGAAATTGGCCAGATGGTCGCTCGTCACCATTGTGCCTACTTACTTTGCGCCCAGTAAAGCCGTATTTGTTAAGCCCACAACCGCGAAAGGCATACTTGCAGCCCTTGAAATAGAGCATCTTGTGTATAAACCGCAACCTACGTGGGCGTTTTACGAGGGGTATCGAGATTTGATTGAACAATTAAAAGCTGCGGTTGATTCACGCTTATCGCCGTCAAATGCCGCATTTACGGGTTTTTTGATGATGGCTCTGCCCAGTGTAGGCCAATGAGACGCGGTACGTAGGCTTGGGGCACTATATTGAGCGCAAGGGGTGTGCTTGTGTTGGGGACCTTGCGTGGCTTTAGCTGTGCTTAGCGCGCATCCTGTGAAACCAGTCTACGGCCTCGGCGGGTTGTTCTTTTAGAAGTTTCTCTAAATGTTTTGGGCTGGTGTGCACGGACCACGGCATATCCAGTGAAGCCCAAGTAAAACGTGGCGGTGTTTGTGGTTCTACTACACCCATCAGTAGCTGAGAAACGGGTTTGCGCGCTACCCAATCTTCGTATCCTAAGCCTTCCCCTACAGTCCACTGCTGCAAACCGTTTACATCTGTTTCGCCGCTCTTGTGCACATGCCCACATAAATAGGTGTCGCAGGCAATCTGCTGAAAAGTTTCGTGAAGCCAGTTGGCTTCGGCAACGGAACCCAAGTTGTGGTCATGCCCAGGTCGGATATCCACAAAGGGGCGATGGCTAAACGCAATTTTGGGTTTGCTGTTGCGCTCTAATTCGGCGATAAAGCGACCGCGCTGCCCGCCTTTGGTGGGAAAGAAGTTGGCGGAAGTGTCGATATTTAAAAATTCTGTTCCAGCCACTGTAAAGCGATGGTTAAAGCGTCCCACATGACTCAGAAAGTGTTGGTAGACTAAACCGCTATCATTGAAATCGTGGTTGCCGATCGTGACATACGTGGGAATAGCGGCATTACGAAATGCTTCGATGGCTAAGTCGTATTCGCCCCGCGTATAGTTGAAATCCCCTAAATGCAGCATAAATTCGGCGCCAAGTTCGGCTGCCCGAGCCAAACACCAAGGTAGCTCGTCACCGCCGCCGCTGTCACCAATCACTCCGAATACAACTTTCCGCTCATCGGCAAACCGCCAAACCACGTCTAGTTTTTCCGGCTTGCTTGGTTTAATGGTGAGTAACCGCCTTAGGCCGTTGATCGATTCTGTGATTTGCGCGCGTGCACATTGGGGTATTTCTAATATTGCGCTTGGCGGAATATTGTCGAGTTCGAGTTTAATCTCGTCGAGCGCATTTAATACCGTTAGCTTGAGCTCCGGTTGAATGGCTCTAATACGCACATCGGCACTGTTGGGCGATGGTGCTACAAAAATCGCGCCCTCAATTGCCAATGTTGCATATTTGCCCTGTAATTCGTGCAGCGGTTCAGCTGGGCTCAGCGTTAACCGCGGAAATCGTAGCCCCCGTTGCGTAATATAGGCAACAGAGGCCACTCCTGTCAGCGCCGCCGCACCCAGCAAAAAAGCGCGGCGGGATTTCCAAGTTGCTGAGTGGTCGTGAGTACTCATGAACGGTTAGGCGTTGCCACTAATTTCGCTTGGTATTTATTGTACGGTAATGGTGATTTTTTCCGATACAACTGGTTCCGCATGGGGAATATGCAAATGATTGCCAAGTACCAGTTGCAGGGTGTGCTCGCCCGGCGGCAGGTCTAGCGTGGTACCAGTTTGGCCGCCACCAAAATGAACAAGGGAGTCAGTGGCAGGCAGCGGTTGGCTTAAGTCGGGTAGTTCATCCATATTAATTAAAATATGGTGATGGCCCGCAAAGGGTAGGTCTATGCCAGCAGGAGAAACCTGCATGTTTTCTAGGCCGAACTCCACTTGCACGGGTGAACTGACTACGTCGCCATCATTGGGCGAAACGAAATAGACGCGTGCATCGGGATGCGCTGGCGAAACAGGCAAACCCGCTGCCGCCGATGTTGCGCTTACTGCCGATTCAGCTGCTGTGCTAGGTGCTTCGACTTCAGTCGTGTCTTTATCCTGTTGAAAATAGATAACGGCAGCGGCGATTAGTAAAACGATTACGATTAACAATGCTTTTTTCATAATGGGTGTCCAGTTAATTGCGTTAATTGCTGTGGGTGTCTAGTGAATGTTGTGGGTGTCTAGCTAATTCTGTGGGTGTCCAGTTAATTGCTATGGGTGTCTAGCTAATTCTGTGGGTGTCCAGTTAATTGCTAAG
>CAYOXK010000101.1:9319-9596 GCA_964407915.1 uncultured Gammaproteobacteria bacterium | reverse complement strand
CCATTGAAGATGGCTACATTGAGTCTTTCGACCAGCCAATCACCACTCTGCTGCCTGAATTCGCTAACGACCCTTTGGGCAGCAAAGCTACTTTGGCGAATCTATCACTGATGAATTCAGGGTATGAATGGACCGAACATTATTACTCGCCCCTGAGCCCCACGGTAGAACTGCTGTACGGCTCCGATGTTGAAGCGTTTTTAAAGTCTTTTGATTGCAAACAGGTTAGTACGTTTAAGTTTGATGACGAAAAACTTGCAAGACGCACTCGGATATA
>CAYOXK010000101.1:5595-9309 GCA_964407915.1 uncultured Gammaproteobacteria bacterium | reverse complement strand
TAACGGCAGGCGAATTCAGCGCCGAGCCCGGCGACTTTTGGGAGTATTCGAGTGCGTCAACCCAGCTGCTGGGCATCGCCTTAAAGCGCGCGCTTGAGCAGGCCGAGGCCAGCACATCACTGAGCGCCTATTTAAGCAAGACTTTGTGGAAACCACTCGGCATGAACGACGATGGATTATGGCATTTGGATAATAGCGGCATGGAACTGGTGTTTTGTTGCTTGAATACGAATGCACGCAACTATGCCAAGCTGGGCCTATTAATGCTGAATAATGGCCAGTGGGATGGCCAACAGGTGTTACCCGCAGGCTTAGTCGAGCAAATGATTGCGCCGCTAGGTACCCACAATTACGGATACTCCACATGGTTGGGGCTTGAACATGAGCCGGCCTACTATCATTTTAGTGGTCACCTTGGTCAGTTTGTAATTGTGGTGCCCGAGCACAATATGGTGGTGGTTCGCTTGGGCGAGAGCATGAATCCAGCCCGCGATATAGACACCGAAGAAATCCCTTACTTGATCTCTGAGGCCCTTAAGCAACTGCCGAACTAGTAAGCGGCAGCTGCTGAACGAAAGAGCGGCAACAGGATTAAAAAAAAGCGCACGCGGTAATCGGCCGCGTGCGCTTCTAGTACCTACATTTACCGACTAATTAAAACGCTAGACGAATGCCCGCCTCAAAGCTGCGCCCAGGGGCCGGTGCAAAATCCTTCACAAAACTAGCATGATGGCGTTGCTCGTCGTCGGTTAAGTTTTTACCGTTCAAGAACACTTGCAGTTCGTAGCCCTGCATTTGCACTAGGCGACTAATGCGCACCCTTACATCTTCATAACCCGCGGTGGGCAGCTCGAAGCTCGCCACTGCGTTTTGTGCATCTACATGTAAGTAATTGGCGGCCACGGTCCAATCTTGGTTGCGCCATTGCAAGCCCATGCCGAGTCTGTCTGAAGGAATACGCGGTAGGTTCTGCGACCCTGCGGCCGTTTCTACATCGGCCTCCACAATGTCGAACATGGTATTCAGCGATAAGTCGCCACCACCCACCTTGCCCAACTCTACGGTCGCGCTTAGGTCTAGGCCATGCAGGGTTGCATCGTCTTGGGTATACGCGAATACGGGCAATTCATCTTCTTCTTCACCCGTTGCGGCTTGATAAATAAAGTCGCTAAACTCCATATAGTAGGCGGTGGCATTGAGTCGCACCGCTTCCCAGTCCCAGTTACCGGTAACGCTAAACGAGACAGCGGATTCTTCTGCCAGATTTTCGTCGCCAATATCAAAGGATTGCGTTGCCAGATGCGCGCCGTTTGAGTAGAGCTCTTCAATACTCGGAGCCCGTTCGGAATAATCCAACAAGGCGCTGAGCGTCGTGTTCTCATTGTAGTCAAACACGTAGCCCAACGACGTGCTGGCCGTGTCGAATGACCGGCTTCTGAACGTTTGCTGCGAGTTGGGCGATGTGTCTAGCGACTCAACGCGTAACCCTGTTTCTATCGAGCCCGCCCCCACCGAACGTTCGCCCAACCAAAACAGCGCTTGCGATTCAACATGCACGGGTTCAACAAATGCCTCTTCGCCCACCGCGCTAAAATCGCGGTCATTGAGCTGCAGTCCAAATATGCCATCAAAGCCGAATAGCGGTTGATGGTGCGCTTCGATGCGCGCCTCCCATGCTTCGTTGTCGAAACGCGTGGCTATTTCGCCTGAGCCTTCAATCTCCTCATGTTCGTAATCGTTTTGCGCGAACAGCAGGTCGACTTTACGAATAGCCGCATTGTCGAACTGATAGCCCGCGCGTAGATCAAAGCGCGTTTGTTGCATCTCGATAATGGGCACGCCTTCTGCTTCTTCGTCTTCGCTATGATGATCGTCATCGTCGTGTTCGTGGTCATCACCATGCTCTTCCTCATGCTCATGCGCATGACCACCCAGTAAACCATAGGTTGAATCCACTGCGCTCAGCGAGAAGCTTAAGTGGTGCCGTTCGCCTACTTGACTCAAGCCTAGCGATACGCCTTCACTTTTGTTGCGGCTACCCTCTAAAACACCGAAGGCCTCTTCGTCCTCTTCGCCATGCTCGTCATCATGATGCTCGTCCTCGTCATGATGTTCTTCGTCGTCGTGATGCTCTTCGTCGTCATGATGCTCGTCATCATCGTGGTGGTCATCATCGTGTGCACCCTCTGCCATCTGCAGAAAACTGGATTCAACAAAGCCGGGGATTTCGTAGTCGTCGGCGTCGCGACTAAAGCCATCAAAATGCCATGCCACCGTATCGCTTAAGCGCCCATCGAGGCGCACGGCCGCCGTTGTAGAATCGTCAACATCGGCAAATCGCAATTCCGCTCGCCCCGTAAACTGTTCTGGCACTTCGCGTTTATGCCGGCCTGTATCAACATCCACCACACCGCCGATAGCGCCTGATCCATAGAGCAAGGTGCTGGGCCCTTTGAGTACGCTAATGCGCTCAGCCACGAATGACTCAACCGTTACAGCATGGTCGCTACTGATGACCGACACATCGAGCGTGTCAATTTGGTCTTGCGTAATTTTGACTCGCGTGGCACCTAAGCCGTGAATAACGGGTCTACCCACAGCAGAACCAAAGGAGTTCGATTGTACGCCGGGCTCGCGATCCAGCGTCGCGCCAATCGAGGCGCCTTTTACGTCGTCTAAAGCATCCCCAGACAGAACCGTTGAGGCTTGAGCTAAACCGCCTGCGGCGAGGGGGTGAGCAATAACCCCAATTTCTTCGAGCTCACCGCTCGGAAGTTCGGCTCCCGTTACGGTAGGTGAGGCAGTAACGGCAACCATAATGGCTATTGCGAGGGAGCTGAGGCGCGGTTTATGTGGGCCTTGCAGCTTAGAAAAATTAGTAATTTTGTGTGTTTGCAACATACGTATATCCTTAAATAATCGGGTTCATGCAACGCCTCGCAGAGTGTGAGGTCGTTGAATACGGTATGACGCTCGCGTAGCCCTTGCTGCAAACCAAAACGGGTTGCCACAACGGTGCTACGTCTTATGCGACGTCAGTACTAAAAAAGATTAATAAAGGTTATTGCGGGGGAGCGCGTCCAAACCACATCATGCCTGTAAACCCAACAAACGGTTCGCCATGCAAGCGGGGAGTGAACGAAACAGTACAAGAGTGGTGCCCTGAGATGGGGGCTGAAGAGACTACGGCGGATTGGTTGTCGAACTTATAAGCGCCGCACAACTCCGTGTGCTCACCCTGAGCGTGGGCAATATCGTGCGCGGCGCCGAGCGTTGCGCCCGACACCATCAAACAAATTGCCGCAAGAAGGATGAGTCTTTTCATGCAGAATTTATAACACAGGCTTTGTGAAAAAGCGAACATCTGGGCAGCTCAGGTGCAGCCTTTTCAAACGGCTCATTTAAGCTAATACCCCTAAAAAGACCAGCACGCCAGAGAATGTGAGCGCGATGCCCAAAACACGTCGTTTACTGAGCGCTTCACCCAAAAAGAGCCAAGCCATAATCACAATAAACACATTGGCCGTTTCGTTGAGCACCGACGCTACTGATGCGTCGGCGTATTTAAAACCCGCCAACCAAAAAATAAGCGCGAGGTAAGTACCCACAAACGCCGCCACAAAGATTACCCCCCAGCGATGCGGTTGCTGCCGCACTTCGTTCACGAAATGCCCAATTCGACCACGCAATAGCAACAACAGCACCATGCCAAGC
>CAYOXK010000101.1:0-5585 GCA_964407915.1 uncultured Gammaproteobacteria bacterium | reverse complement strand
CGTGCCCGCCAATAAACGCAGCGCCACCAGCCAAAAGAAACTATTGGTTACCAGTAGGGGTTTCATTGCCACCACGCCAGCGGCCGTTAAGAACACCGAGGCCACGGCCAGCAGCAAACCTTTTAACAGGGTTTGTTTATCCACCTCGGAATAGTGGCGCTGATACACCACAGTCAGAATTCCGCAGAGCACCAACACAAAGCCCAGCCACTGCCAAAGCGCCAGTCTTTCGCCCAAAAACACAATCGAGAGAACCACCACAAAGGGGCTATACAGGCTCGCGATAATGGCGGTGCGTCCAGCGCCCATGGTGCGCAAAGCCTGCAGGTAAAAGGTATCGGCCACGGCAATACCGAAGTACCCGCTGGCAATTAATATCCACCACTGTGCGCCCGCCAGCACTGGCCAGTCTAAGCCGTGCAGCAGCAACGCCGTGGGAATTAGAAAGCCCAGAGCAATGAGATTTTTTACTAGATTTAAGGAATGAGCAGAAAGGCTCTCGCCCGCGGCTTTATACAGAATAACCGCAGTCGCCCATCCAACAGCGCTTGCCAGTGCAAACAGTTCGCCCCATCCAAACGCTATTGTCATAGTTTGTAGTGTCTCTGGAGTCCAGTGGACTCATACTTTTGGACTGAGAAGATCAGCCAAGGGCGCAATGTTATCGCACACTAGTATAGTTGAGGATTGAACCGTTTCGGGATACCTCATCCGCATTTGTTTAGTATGCGCTAGGCGGAAGCAAAACTAGGTGCAGCGCGATAGGGCAAACTCGACCGCCGCCTGCGCGTGCAAGGCGGTGGTGTCGTAAAGCGGTATGTGGGTGTCGGCTGAACTAATGAGTAGCGGAATCTCGGTGCACCCTAACACCACCGAATCGGCCCCCCGCTCTGCCAGTTTGTCGATAATGTCACAGAATACTAATTTGGCGGCCTGCGTGAACTGCCCCATACAAAGCTCATCGTAAATAATTTGATGAATCGCGGCCCGCTCTTCGCGATTGGGAATCAACACATCAAGCCCATACGTATCGTGTAGCTTGGCCGTATAGAAGTCTTCCTCCATGGTGAAACGCGTGCCGAGCAGGGCTGTTTTTCGACGACCATCGGCGCGTAGGTGTTGACCCGTCGCATCGGCAATGTGCAGCAAAGGGACGTTCACGGCCGATGCCACCTCATCCGCCAATTTATGCATTGTGTTCGTGGCAATTAGGATTGCATCCGCTCCAGCCACCTGTAAATTGTGGGCAATATCTCGCAGTATGTTGCTGGCGCCGACCCAGTCCCCCTTAACTTGGAGTTGCTCAATTTCAGCAAAATCTAGGCTGTACAAAATAATCTTGGCAGAATGCAGGCCGCCAAGACGCTGCTTAACCCCTTGATTCATTAGCCGATAATAGATCTGCGTGGATTCCCAACTCATTCCACCAATAATTCCCACGGTTTTTTGCATAAGTCACATTACTAGTTAATCTAAGGCCTCGGACGGCGTTGCCTGGCTCTGGGCTCACGGGCCTTGAGTGTAGCGCCCCAGTTACAGTGCATTTAGCACTAAACGTGCTAAATATTTATTAACGAAATTAAGTTTAAGGCCTGCTTTAGTCTACAGTCGTGTTGCTTTTGAGCCTCGAACAAAGCAACAGAGCTTTGGGTCACTATAATCTTAAGTCCGCTGTTGTTCTACTTTCGGTGTAGCTCTACATCACTTGATCTGACTACTTTGCCATACCCGCACCAGTCTCATCCGCAGTCTTCGCGCCGGCCTCAGCAACAGACCTTGTTGTGGGCGTTCGCTAGCGCGGTGCTCGCGCATATACTATTAACAGGTGTGCTACTTTCAAGCAAAGATTCGACCTCACCCGCCAAACCTAATACTTGGCAGCGTCTAGATTTGAACCTCGTGTCCAGCGCAAACCAAATACGCACTAGCTCCGCGCTCGCGTCACTCGCCAGCGAGCCAACCACAACTGAGCAAGCGGCCCGTTCGAGCACCGCATCGCAACCGCCAGTAAGCTCCAATCCAATCGACTTCTCGCCAGCTCGCGCGCCCTCGTCAAGCGCGAGCCTCGAAGGCTTTGTAAGCGATTTAGTGCGTGAGGAGCTCAAAAATCCGGAGAAATTTGCTGCTTTTGCGCGCTCCTTTCAGGGAAACTCTAGGCCATCAAACGCAACGCAGAGTATCACCGAAGATGAGAGTGGTCGGGTGTCGGTAAGCACACAGCTATTTGGCCAACCGATTTGCTACGACTTTGCGGCCGATGGTGACCCGCCCGTGGTGTTTTTTAAAGACTGTGCAACCCGCGAATTTGTGGTCGACGCGCTCAAAAATTGAGCGATTGCGCCGTATTCAAGCGAGAACAAAAAAGGAAGCCACAGCTTCCTTTTTTGTTTGTTTATGCAGTCAATGACTACGCAACCATGGCCTAATTGCCCATCATAGATTGCGCCCTATAGCCGCTTAGGTTCAAAGGTGAGGGGTTTTCGCTAACTCTGAGTGCACGTGAAGTGTGTTCAACTTTGCCGTTTTTATAGCTGACTGTTTCTAACGGTAAGCCAGCTGGAAACTCACCTTCGAATTTACTGAAATCAACACTGAACTGACCGCTGCCGTCATCAAACAAGCTCATTAACTGCTTGTTAAACTGCACAAAGTCAAAATCAAGCGACTCAGCAACCCAGATCTCGCCGTTACCTTCCGAGCCTTCAAAGACCCATTGGTGGGTAAGATAACCTGCTACTTGCTTGGTTTGTCCAGTTTTGCGTACTGAAGTCACTAGATCCGCATCAACCCCTTGCGCGCGGGCCATGCTACCGCCTATGCTCGCCATTTGTTTCATAAACTGGGTGGACATAGCCATTACCGAACGTTCCTTGTCGTTGATCATCAGCATCGATTGATTAGCAACGTCTAAAATCATGCGCTGCTCGTCTTCCAAATCAATCATAAACGCATCATCGCCATACGCCTGCACCATCGTGGTGGTTTCGCCGTCGGCCGTCATTTCGGTTTCTACCTCAAAATCAAACGCATATTCATTATTGTAATTGGCTTTTTGCTGTAATGCTTGGAGCATGCCGCCAAGCCCTGCGGCTGACGGCACATTTTGCGGCGCGGTTGCTTGATTTTGTGTCTGGTATTGATTCTGGGACTGAGATTGACGGTCGTCAAATGATCCATTTTGCGCGCTGCCATCACCCTCTGTGTCTTGGGGTTGCTCCTGTGGCGACGACATATTAGGGTTAAGAACCGCATCGGTCGCCCGGCCTGCTTCGTCCCCAGCTTTGCCCGCAACGCGTCCAGACACAGCGTTTTCGACACTGCTCTCTACTCGATCAACCAGCCGATCAAAAAAACCAGCATGTGCTGGCCCAGCAAGCAAGTTAGCGGTCGCCAGAAAAATGATATGTCCTAATTTGAGTTTAAACGCAGTGTTGCCCATAATATTCTCCAATTTTTGTGTCCAAAATAATTTTCAGTACTGGCTCGCAAAAACAGCAATCGGCTTGCTCGCTTGTCCGTCTATGACAAACATGACCGTTTGATGTGCACGCTCTCAGAGGTCGCTGAGAGCAGTTAGTTTAGCGTGTAGCGGTTAGTTTAGCGTGTAAAGTAGTGCTCTGTATATGGCACTGGAGTCCCCTTCTGTGCGCTCGTTCCAAACCTTGATACGTGCCTCTAACGCAGCTAATTTGCGCATGTAAGAAATGCTGACCAAATGCAGACACCTTGTAACCCTAACGTGTTTGCACCAGATTTTCAACGCCCAGTCTCTGCCAATTCGAAATGAGTATATACGAGAACCCAATCATTCACTGTGTTGAAGCTACGAGGATCAAAACTCTCATACTCGCGAAAACTCAATCCGCCTTGAACAAATAATGGCGCTCTCAGGTGACGCACAAATCGATGCACCCACATCACTCACAGCTATCGATTACCGTTACAAGTGGATTCAGCGCACCATTCTCGGGTTTAGTCACTAATAAATTAATTCCGATATGTAGATCGCCACTTTGATCGCTACAACACTCAGTTGTCTACCGAGCAACGTATGCAGGTGTGGCTTATTAAGCCGTACACATAGCCAAAATATTTTACACCCAAGGTAATAATTAAGTGGCGCCAATAACGTCGATAAATCTTGATCAACTCAATTCTAACAGGCCTGCCGAAACCATTTTGTAGATCACCTATTGGGTGAACTTCATATCCAAGCTGCCTAAACTACAGAGGCGGCCATTAACTAACCGCATGTATAAAATTAGGTAATCGTCACTCGTGAATCGTTAAAAGCTCGCTTAGGGAGTCTAGGACCACCGAATCAAGCCATCGCATGCGAGTGTTCTCCGCCAGGCGGGCTCGTAGATCCATAATGGGGGTATTATCATCCAATCCGCTGGCAAGCAACGCGACCTGCTCAGCCGCGTATGCGACTCCTCGGGCTAGGTGTGGGGGGGTAACAAGGGCAGCGTCTCCGAGCGGAAACCAACCCGCCGGCGCGCGCTCACACGCTTCAAGTACCACCCGCGCCACGGGATGGGGACCCCATCGGGATAGGCGCCCCGCGGGAACGCCAGCGACACAGAGCAACTTAATCTCTTGAAACTCAGGGTCGTCCAGAACGCTGAACATCGCATCCGAATTAGCCAAAGCTTGAGTGGCCGGAGTGACAATCGTGAGTCGCGCGCACAAGGGATCCACTGCGAGCAATAGGGCCGCACGGCCAGAGTCTGCGTCACGAACAGCCATGAATCCGTCATGTGTTGGAACCTGCACACCGTGCAAGCACACCGAAGTGTACCGCGCGGCCCCCGCAGATTCATCGATGGGTACTGGATGACCCATAGCTTGCGCCACCCCCTTAAAACTCAACCGCCGCACACCCGTGGCATCGACGAGAATATCCGCACTGATTGGCGATCCGTTTGGCACTTCGCAGAAGACCCTTTGGGGGGCGTTACGTTTAACCTGCAAAGGTGCCCAGTCAACGGTTCGCACTCGACCTACTACCACGCGGTGAACCCAAGGAAGGCATTGATCGGCAAGCAGTCTATCCAGTTCGGTACGATCCGGGCGGCGTGTCCCACACTGAGCCTTCAATGCTGCCCCGACACCAGGCATCAGCCGCTCAAGAAGTTGCATTGTAGCGTCTGGGAGAACATGCACGTGGTGCCGCGCAGGTGACGAGGCGGCGTCTGCGCCACTTTCACCCTCTTGACACAATGTCACCCGAATGCCGATTTCGGACAAGGCTCTGGCAGCAAGCAACCCTGCTGGACCGCCACCTAGCACCAGAGCCTCACGCACATCTGCTTGTGTCAAACACCTACCTCACGATCGGGTACGGTTGCGAAAGCGTTGGAGCCTCAAACTCGAGATGGGAGCGCAGTGCCGGACGTGGCAGTAGTACCTCGCATAGCGGGATCCGAGACTACCATGACAAAGAATAGACCATGCGACTCACTTCGCTCCTGAAAAACACGCACCGCAACCTCACCAGCATGCCCTTCGATTCCCTTCATGGGATGAAACATGTCGCCTGGCAGAAACATATCGCCTGGCAGAAACATATCGCCTGGCAGAAA
>CAYOXK010000100.1:6106-9699 GCA_964407915.1 uncultured Gammaproteobacteria bacterium | reverse complement strand
GCTTTGCGATTCGTGAAGGTGGTCGTACTGTTGGCGCCGGTGTGGTTGCCAAAATTAACGACTAATCGTTTGCTCGCAAGACCACAGAGGCTGTGCAGCGCGCAGGCCTCTCTTGATCTGTAAAAAGGCCGAGATAGGTCTGGATTAATTAGGTGCGCTAATGTATATTAGCGCACCTTTTTACGTACTTAAGACGCGAAATCCGTCTTAATTCATTGATTTTTCTAAAGTTTTTAGTCTAGGCCAGTAGCTCAATTGGCAGAGCGACGGTCTCCAAAACCGTAGGTTGGGGGTTCGATTCCCTCCTGGCCTGCCATGACTGACTTGATAATTGATATTTATTGCGCGTTCGATCGAAGGGGTCGGGCTGGTCGCTACAGTTTGCTAGAAACAGCTTGCTCGAAATGGCGATGTTTTGGTGGTTTGTCGGTGGCGAGCCAATGATGATGGTAGCGCATTAGCGTGAATGAATTTTCGAATTTTTTACCTTAACGGGTTGATAGGCCAATGATAGATAAAATTAAACTGGCTTTAGCGGCACTTATTTTAGTGGGTGGCGTTTACGGTTACTACCAATTGCCCGTTTGGATGGGGCCGGATGTGTCAATTCTATTGCGCGTCGGTCTAATGCTGGTGGCGATTGTTGCCGCTGCGGCCATGGTGTTGGCGTCAGAAAGTGGTGCGGCTTTGCTCGAGTTTGCCAAGGGCTCGCGCACTGAATTGCGCAAAATGGTTTGGCCAACTGGTCAAGAGGCACGGCAAATGACCCTGATCGTGTTGATCATGGTGGTGATTATCGCTTTGTTTCTTTGGGCTGTTGATGCATTGGTATTCCAATTGGTCTACGACTGGTTTTTGGGTCTCGATTCTTAGGCGCTACTGCGTAACTTGCAGTTGGCCTCAAGCTATTTCAACCGAGTTTTATTATGAATGACGACAACATTAAAGATTCTCAGTCAGCTAGCGCAGAGGCGGCGGCCGTGACTGACCCGACCGAGGGTATGGAATGGTATGTTGTGCAAGCATTCTCGAATTACGAGAAACGAGTGCAGCAGGCATTGCAAGAGCGGATTGAACGTCATGGGTTACAAGACTCGTTTGGACAGATATTGGTTCCCACTGAAGAAGTGGTTGAGATGCGTGCTGGTCAAAAACGCACCAGCGAGCGCAAGTTCTATCCGGGTTACGTGCTTGTGCAAATGAAGATGAATGATGAAACCTGGCATTTGGTAAAAAGCACACCTCGCGTGTCTGGCTTCATTGGCGGCAAGGCGTCTGATCCTACACCGCTTACCGATGCTGAAGCGATGGCTATTTTGCGTCAAGTTGCCGCTGGTGCTGATTCGCCGAAGCACAAGTTCTCATTCGAGCCGGGCGAGTTGGTGCGAGTTACCGAAGGGCCTTTTGCCGATTTCAATGGCGCGGTTGAAGACGTCAACTACGAGAAGTCTAAATTGCGCGTTGCGGTATCTATCTTCGGTCGTTCTACACCGGTTGAACTTGATTTTGGTCAAGTTGAGAAAGGTTAGTTGGGTCGAATTAGTTAGTTGGTGCGTAGTACGAAGTAACAAGTAGTACGAAGTAACAAGTTTTCAAGCAGCGAGCAAGGTTTGATCGATTCGCTGAATTAACCGGGGAGCTCAATTCTGTTGGGCGTTTGTACCCATAACGAGTCTCTTTCAAGACTCTGCGGAGTAAAAAATGGCTAAAAAAGTCGATGCTTTAATTAAGCTGCAAGTGCCTGCGGGTGCTGCGAATCCAAGTCCTCCAGTTGGCCCAGCTTTGGGTCAAAAAGGCGTAAACATCATGGAATTCTGTAAAGCCTTTAATGCGGCTACACAGGATATGGAGATAGGTCTTCCCATTCCTGTTGTGATCACTGTTTACAGTGACAAGAGTTTCACCTACATCATGAAGACCCCTCCCGCTGCAGTGTTGCTAAGAAAAGCAGCTGGCGTAGCGAAAGGCAGTGGAACCCCCAATACCAACAAAGTAGGTAGCGTGACGCAAACACAGCTTGAAGAAATTGCGACCGCTAAAATGGCTGATCTCAATGCTTATGATCTTGAGCAAGCAGTTAAAATTATCGCCGGCTCTGCGCGTAGCATGGGCTTAGAAATTAAGGGGGCATAGTCATGGCAAAAGTTACTAAACGTACCAAATTATTAGCCGAAAAAGTCAAAGCTGACGGCTTTTATCCTTTGGCAGATGTGTTTTCGCTGGTAAAGGAAACGGCCACAGCGAAGTTTGATGAAGGCGTTGACGTTGCAATCAATCTAGGCGTTGAAGCTCGTAAGTCGGATCAAGCTGTGCGCGGCGCGACTGTGTTGCCTAATGGCACGGGTAAAACTGTACGGGTGGCTGTGTTCACCGATGGTGACAATGTGGCAAAGGCTATTGCAGCAGGTGCCGATATTGTAGGTATGGAAGATTTAGCCGAAAAAGTAAAAAAGGGTGAGATGGACTTTGACATGGTAGTTGCAAGTCCCGATGCAATGCGTGTGGTGGGTCAACTCGGTCAAATTTTAGGCCCACGTGGTCTGATGCCAAACCCCAAAACGGGCACGGTAACAGCCGATGTTGCTACGGCTGTTAAAAACGCCAAAGCAGGCCAAGTGCAGTTCCGTATTGATAAGGGCGGCATTATTCACTGCACCATCGGCAAAGCGTCGTTCTCTGCTGAGCAATTGAGTGAAAATTTTATGGCGCTTTTGAAAGCGCTACACAAGGCCAAGCCAGCAACGGCTAAAGGTCAGTACTTTAAGCGAGTATCTGTGTCCAGTACGATGGGACCAGGTGTTCGTGTGGATCGTTCGACTCTCCCGCAGTTTTAAGCGTAGCGTCGAAAGATTCACACTTGGGTGTTCAAGGCCGATCGTTGTTTGATTGGTTTTGAATGTGTCAAAGACCGCAGGAGGGTTTTATACCTTAATCCAATTGGTAATCCTGCGTAGATGGTGTCCCCAAACAATCGGTCAATTTCAATC
This sequence comes from uncultured Gammaproteobacteria bacterium, assembly GCA_964407915.1. Classification (GTDB taxonomy): domain Bacteria; phylum Pseudomonadota; class Gammaproteobacteria; order Arenicellales; family Arenicellaceae; genus Arenicella. The sequence goes on along the minus strand of CAYOXK010000100.1, from coordinate 6,712 downwards.
GGGTTTATCCCTATTTGTAAAACTGACGGTTAGGGTGCCAAAACTGGAGGTAGCTCTGATATGAGCCTAAATCTTAATCAAAAGAAACAGGTCGTAGAAGACGTCTCTGCTGTGGTTAGTACATCTACCGCTGCTGTTATCGCTGAATATCGCGGCATGACTGTTGAACAAATGAAAGTTCTTCGTCGCGAAGCGCATGACAACAACGTGTATGTAAGAGTGGTAAAAAATACGCTCTTGCGACGTGCGGTAAAAGGTACTGACTTTGAATGTTTGGATGCACTACTTGTTGGTCCTTTGGCCTTCGCTGCTTCGGAAGATCCCGTTGCTGTGGCCAAAATTCTGGACAAGTATGCCAAGCAATTCAATGCTTTAAACATTAAGGCGGGCTCTATGGCCGGTTCCCTATTGAGCGAAGCAGACATTAAGGCACTAGCGCAGCTTCCGAGCCGCGAAGAGTTGTTGGCCAAACTGTTAGGCACTATGCAAGCGCCTATCGCCAAGTTTGTGCGAACGCTTAACGAGGTTCCTACCAAGTTTGTGCGTGGTTTAGCGGCAGTTCGAGACGCCAAGGCAGCTTAATAAGCGGCCGTTACGGTGAGTTTC
>CAYOXK010000100.1:0-6096 GCA_964407915.1 uncultured Gammaproteobacteria bacterium | reverse complement strand
ACAAATGAGTAAGCAAGATATCTTAGATGCAATTGCATCAATGTCTGTTCTTGAACTTTCTGAATTGATTTCAGAAATGGAAGAGAAGTTCGGTGTTTCTGCGGCGGCTACCGCCGTTGCGGTTGCGGCCCCAGCGGGCGGTGATGTAGCAGTTGCCGAAGAGAAAGACGAGTTCGACGTAGTATTAGCTGGTTTCGGTGAAAACAAAGTAGGTGTTATTAAAGCAGTTCGCGGCGCGACAGGTCTTGGCCTGAAAGAAGCTAAGGACTTAGTTGAAAGCGCACCTACAACGCTGAAAGAAGCCGTTTCAAAAGGCGAAGCAGAAGAGTTGAAAAAAGTGCTTGAAGAAGCCGGCGCAACTGTTGAGTTGAAGTAGTAACTTGTTAGTTCTTAACGAGCTCTGGATTGGCCGCAACGCTTGCTCCAGAGACTCTTAGATAGGCAGGTAAAGTGCTAGGGCTGACGGGTGAAAACCCGTCGGCCTTATCCTGTTGTAGTTCTTAAAAAAATAGACGGCTGAGCGTGTAGCGCGGTTGTCCAGCACTCCGAGTGACGCGAGCAAGCGCAACGACTGTTGCGGCTACTTGTTGTTTACTCACACGAAAATTCTAGGTTGTTGATCGTTGTTCAGCAACCACATGCTTGTAAAAAACGAGGTTAATAATGGGCTATTCTTTTACCGAAAAGAAGCGATTGCGTAAGAGTTTTTCTAAACGTCCTGAGGGCGTTTTACCAATTCCCTACTTACTGTCAACGCAACTTGAGTCGTATCGACAGTTTTTACAAGCGGACGCAGATCCAGCAGGTCGCGACCTGAAGGGGTTAGAGGCAGCGTTTAAATCGGTGTTTCCGATCGAAAGTTTTAACGGCAGTGCGGCACTTGAATACGTGAGCTATCGTTTAGGTACTCCGGTGTTTGATGTGCGTGAGTGCCAGCAACGCGGGCTTATTTATGCCGCGCCGTTGCGTGTTAAAATGCGCTTAGTGATTTACAACAAGGAAGAAGGTAAATCAACTGGCGGCAAATCTATTAAAGAAGTAAAAGAGCAGGAAGTCTATTTAGGTGATATGCCGTTGATGACGGATACTGGCACCTTTGTGATCAATGGTACTGAACGCGTAGTCGTTGCCCAGCTGCATCGCTCACCCGGTGTGTTCTTCGATCACGACCGTGGCAAGACTCACTCAAGCGGTAAGCTGCTGTTCTCTTCGCGCATCATACCTTACCGTGGCTCCTGGTTAGACTTTGAGTTTGATCCAAAAGATTTAGTCTTTATTCGTATCGACCGCCGACGTAAGCTGGCAGCGACCATTTTGTTGCGTGCTTTGGGATACACCACTCAGGAAATTCTTGAGATGTTTTTCCAAAATGATACGTTCAAAATCACCGCCAATGAGATCACGATGGACTTGGTTCCATCGCGTCTACGTGGCGAACAGTTGAATTTTGATATCTCAAAGAAACGCGGTGGCGTAATTGTCGAAGCGGGTCGGCGTATAACTGCGCGGCATATTCGTGAGATCGAAGAAGCCAAACTCGATTCAATTGTAGTGCCCGATGAATATCTCATTGGCCGCACATTAGCGCGAGATTTGGCCAATCCGGAAACGGGTGAGTTGTTGGCCCAAGCGAACCAAGTGATCTCAGCTGATATTCTGTCGCAATTGCGTGAGCTGAAAATAAAGTCGGTGGATGTGATTTACACCAACGATATTGACGAGGGTCCGTATATTTCAGAAACATTGCGTTCGGATCCCACTAATAGCGAATTGGAAGCGCAAGTCGAAATTTATCGCATGATGCGTCCTGGCGAGCCACCTACAAAAGAGGCGGCGCAAGGCTTGTTCGCGAATATGTTCTTCAATCCCGATCGTTATGACTTGTCGCGCGTTGGACGGATGAAATTCAACCGGCGGTTGAATCGTAATCAAGACACTGGCGAAGGCGTACTCAGCAAAGAAGATATTATTGACGTAATGAAAACGTTGATTGATCTTAAGAATGGCCGTGGTGACATTGACGATATTGATAACTTAGGCAATCGACGAGTGCGTTCAGTTGGTGAATTGGTTGAAAATCAATTCCGCGTTGGTTTAGTGCGTGTTGAGCGTGCGGTAAAAGAGCGTTTAACCTTGGCTGAAGCCGAGGGTTTGACCCCGCAAGATTTAATTAATGCCAAACCTGTATCGGCAGTGGTAAAGGAATTTTTTGGTTCCAGCCAATTGTCACAGTTCATGGATCAGACCAATCCGTTGTCGGAAGTCACGCACAAACGCCGTGTATCGGCTTTAGGCCCCGGTGGTCTCACGCGTGAGCGCGCTGGCTTTGAGGTGCGCGACGTACATCCAACGCACTATGGTCGTGTTTGCCCGATTGAAACGCCTGAGGGACCGAATATTGGTCTGATTAACTCACTGGCGGTATTCGCTCGTACTAATGACTATGGATTTCTTGAAACGCCTTATGTCAAAGTCGAAAACTCTAAAATCACCACTGACGTGGTTTACCTGTCTGCGATTGAAGAGCGACTTTATGTCATTGCGCAAGCAAACGCCGAAGTGGACAAAAATGGCCGCCTTACCGATGAGTTGGTGAACTGTCGCCATCAAAATGAGTTTTCGTTGGCGACCCCAGATCAAGTGCAATACATTGATGTTGCGCCATCACAAATCGTATCGGTTGCGGCTTCGTTAATTCCGTTTCTTGAGCACGATGACGCAAACCGTGCCTTGATGGGATCGAACATGCAACGTCAAGCGGTGCCTACCATCAGAAGCGAAAAACCGCTAGTTGGAACGGGCATGGAACGCGTTGTGGCGGTTGATTCAGGCGTAGCGCTTACAGCACGACGTGGTGGTAAAGTTGAATCGGTAGATGCAGCACGCATCGTAGTTCGTGTAAACGAAGACGAAGTAGCGAACGCGGCGACTGGTGTGGATATTTATAACCTCACTAAGTACACCCGCTCCAATCAAAACACCAACATTAACCAACGTCCGCTAGTCAAAGCAGGCGACGAAGTGTCGCGCGGTGATGTGTTGGCTGATGGTCCGTCTACGGATATGGGTGAATTGGCTTTGGGACGTAATGTCTTGATGGCATTTATGCCTTGGAATGGCTACAACTTTGAAGACTCAATTTTAATTTCCGAGAAACTCGTAAAGGATGATGTTTATACAACCATCCACATCGAGGAGCTAACTTGCGTTGCTCGAGATACTAAACTGGGTTCCGAAGAAGTAACGCGCGATATTCCTAATGTGGGCGAGCACGCTTTGGGTCGGTTAGACGAAGCGGGTATTGTTTATGTTGGCGCCGAAGTAAAAGGTGGTGACATCTTGGTGGGCAAAGTTACGCCGAAGGGCGAAACGCAACTCACACCTGAAGAGAAGCTACTTCGCGCCATCTTTGGTGAAAAAGCCTCAGACGTAAAGGATACGTCACTGCGTGTACCATCAAGCATGAAAGGTACCGTAATTGACGTACAGGTGTTTACGCGTGACGGAGTCGATAAAGACACTCGAGCATTAGCGAACGAAGAGTCTGAGCTTGCCAGTATCCGTAAGGATCTAAATGAACAATTCCGCATTGTTGAAGAAGATACATATGCACGTATTGAAAACCTTTTGCGAAATAAAGAAGTGGTAAAAGCGCCTGGCCTTAAGAAAGGCCAGAAAGTCACCGCTGCGTATTTAGAAGAAACCGAGCGCAGCAAATGGTTCGAGATTAGCCTGACCAATGCCGATGCAGCGGACAAAATGGAGCAATTGCGCGACAGTCTCGATCAGCAACGCAAATTTTTTGACGAATTGTTTGATGAGAAGCGTGGCAAGTTGGAAGCCGGTGATGATTTGGCGCCTGGCGTGCTTAAAATGGTGAAAGTGTTTGTGGCGATCAAGCGACGCTTACAACCTGGCGACAAGATGGCGGGACGACACGGTAACAAAGGGGTTATCTCCAAAATTGTACCGGTTGAAGATATGCCTTTCATGGCCGATGGTACGACGGTGGATATCGTCTTAAACCCATTGGGTGTGCCGTCGCGGATGAACGTAGGGCAGGTGCTCGAAACGCATTTGGGTTGGGCGGCTGCAGGCTTGGGCAAGAAGATCGACGAAATGCTACGCAAGCACGCATCGGCCAAGCAAATGCGCGAATTTCTCGATAAGGTTTACAACACCAGTGGCAAAGTCGAAGACCTTGCGTCTCTGAGTGATGATGAAATTATCGAGATGGCTGGCAATTTGCGTGGTGGCGTGCCGATGGCAACGCCGGTGTTCGATGGCGCGGCTGAAAGCGAAATCAAGCAAATGCTGACGCTTGCGGGATTGCCCGAATCTGGTCAGACAACGCTTTTTGACGGCCGTACAGGCGAGCAATTTGACCGCCCAGTTACCGTTGGCTACATGTATATCTTGAAGCTCAATCACTTGATTGATGACAAGATGCACGCGCGCTCAACGGGTCCATACAGTTTGATTACGCAGCAACCTTTGGGCGGAAAAGCTCAGTTTGGTGGTCAGCGTTTCGGTGAGATGGAGGTGTGGGCACTTGAAGCATATGGTGCAGCGTATACGTTGCAAGAGATGCTCACGGTTAAGTCAGACGACGTCGGTGGCCGAACTAAGATGTACGAAAACATTGTTAAGGGTAATTATCAGGTAGACGCGAATATGCCTGAGTCGTTCAACGTTCTAGTTAAGGAGACTCGTTCTCTGGGCTTGAACATCGAGTTGCAAGAAGATTAAGCCGCACGCTCGAACGAACCCTGACCCAATACACCCTGTTTAACAGAGGAACAAACAATGCAAGATTTACTCAGCCTATTTAAACAACCCACCATTGTGCACGATGACTTTGACTCGATTCGAGTAAGCATCGCATCGCCTGACAAGATTCGGTCTTGGTCGTTTGGTGAGGTAAAAAAGCCCGAGACGATTAACTATCGTACGTTTAAACCAGAACGGGATGGGCTTTTTTGCGCAAAGCTATTTGGACCAATCAGTGACTATGAATGTTTGTGTGGTAAATACAAACGGCTAAAACATCGCGGCGTGATTTGCGAGAAATGCGGCGTTGAAGTCACCTTGGCAAAAGTTAGACGTGAGCGCATGGCGCACATCGATCTGGCGTGTCCTGTTGCGCATATTTGGTTTTTGAAATCATTGCCTTCACGTTTAGGCTTGATGCTTGATATGACTGTGCGTGAAATTGAACGCGTATTGTATTTTGAAGCGTATATCGTGATTGATCCAGGCATGACGCCGCTCGAAGCCAAAACGCTAATGACTGAAGAAGCGTATTTGGATGCGGTTGAACAGCACGGTGATGAATTTAAAGCCGGCATGGGTGCCGAAGCCATTAAAGAGCTGTTAGGTGCTGTAAGCATTGATAAAGAAGTGGTGCGTCTGCGCGAAGAATTAATAGCGACCACCTCTGAGACCAAAATCAAGAACATCACTAAGCGTTTGAAAGTGCTAGAGGCGTTTCAGTCGTCTGGCAATGATCCGCGTTGGATGATTATGGAAGTGCTACCCGTTCTGCCGCCGGATTTACGTCCGTTGGTTGCATTGGATGGTGGTCGTTTCGCTACTTCCGATTTAAACGATTTGTATCGCCGTGTTATTAACCGTAACAATCGCTTACGTCGTTTGCTGGACCTTAACGCACCGGACATCATCGTGCGTAACGAAAAGCGCATGTTGCAAGAATCGGTTGATGCCTTGCTCGACAATGGTCGACGTGGCAAAGCCATTACCGGTGCTAACAAGCGTCAGCTTAAATCGCTGGCCGATATGATCAAAGGGAAGCAAGGGCGTTTCCGTCAAAATTTGCTAGGCAAACGGGTTGATTACTCAGGCCGTTCGGTAATTGTGGTTGGACCTACTCTCAAATTGCATCAGTGCGGTTTGCCTAAGAAGATGGGTCTTGAGTTGTTCAAGCCTTTTATCTTCAACAAATTAGAATTGCGTGGATTGGCGACGACCATCAAGCAAGCGAAGAAGCTTGTCGAGGCCGAAACGCCTGAGGTGTGGGATATTCTTGAAGAAGTTATTCGTGAACACCCAATTATGCTTAACCGCGCGCCAACATTG
>CAYOXK010000099.1:0-9909 GCA_964407915.1 uncultured Gammaproteobacteria bacterium | reverse complement strand
ATCACTACGAGTGAGTTCGGCTCTACCCCATTAACGGGGGATAGCATTCATCAGATTCTGTTTACAATATCATCCCACCCGCAATGGGTGAGCACTCTTATTCTGTAGTTTACCTCTGGACTCTTAAGCTTTTAATCTGGCAGTTCATCTCCTTCACTTAAAATGTTGACACATGACTGGTAGGCGTAAACCATGTCACGCTTCTTACTGCCAATCTCCTGCAAAATCTCCAATTTGCTGAGCTTCTTAAGCACTGTTTGAATTGTTGCAGGTGCCAACCCAAACTAAGTCTTGATAGCCAACGCATTACTTATTGGCATTTTTTAAAATGATCGTAGACCTTTCTAAGGGTTGTGTTCAGATAATTTGGAATCTTAGCGATCTGCGCCTTACACTAGGAACTTTAGCAACACACCGTTAACCTATTTTGAGCATAAAGCCCGCATATCGAATTCTTTATTTGATTTTGGTACCTATCGTAGGCTTTGCTGTAAACGATCCCAAAGTCATTATTGGGCTATTAGCCCTACAGCTCTTGCTTTGGGCAAGTCTAAAAATTCCCATTGCCGAGCTTTCGCAGTTACGCAACGTGCGCCGCCTCGCATTATTACTGTTATTGGTATTTGCGTTTTTTCACGGCTCTGCCGATGTTGTTATTTTGGAGTTAGGCGGTTGGCAGTTAGGAGTTAGCGTCGCGGGCTTTTTAGCGGGTTTGTTGATGCTCAGCAAACTACTTATCATGCTGTTAGCTGCCCATATTGTGCGCTACTTTACGCCCGCACCTGAGATGATTCAGGGTATGCGTGCGCTTGGAATGTCGAGTGATGCGGCCTCGATCATGAATGCGCTTTTAGACGCAGGCACAGGTCAAAAAGGTGATGGCGGTGGTCAGGGAAATGGGGGCGGCAATCGTCACGGGCATGGCAAAGGGGGCGGAATAGATCTTAAGTCTATTTTACAAGGCGATCTTAAGTCCATTTATGCGCGTATTGAGCAACACCGCGATGGTATCGCCAGCCGATTTTCAAATCGTGACCTTGCGAGTATTGCTTCGTACAGCGCACTCATCGTTCTGGTGCGTTTTGTGAAGATTACACCTGGCCTTCCAATCGCACCTGGCCATAAGAATGTACTTATAATTCCATTTTTTATTGTAGGTTCTCGTACTGCTGAAAAACCATGGGCTGGCGCAAAAATTGGCTTCTATTCTGGCGTAATGCACTTAATGTCTGGGTTTGGAAAATATGGCCCTCTTGGTGTTTTACAATTTATTTTGCTAGGCGCTGTTGTTGACGGAATGCTGTTGGTGTTTCGCAATCTCAACTCGTTATTCGTCTGTGGTGTAATGGGTTGTTTTGCCGGACTGTTTCGGGTAAGTAGTGAGATTCTTATTGCGTGGTTACTCGATGTGCCTATCGAATTCTATTTATTTTACTTACCTTTTATCGCCGCACATTGCATATTTGGTGCGCTGTCTGCGCCCGTCACAAAGCAGTTAATGTCTCGATTTTCAGAGCAAGGAATTCAAAACCATGAGTGAACTATTAAAAGAAGACCAAGTTTCCGGAAGAACCCATCTTAAATCTCGTTTTATGCGCGAGTCGTTGGTAGACCGAGGCATTATCGAGGGTGCGGTAACCGACGAGATAGCGATCCTACCGTACTTGAATGTCATTTCTCTAGGCGGCAAGAGCATCATCGATCGTGGCCGAAGTGCTGTTTACCCGGTAATTGATGAGCTGGTTAAGATTCGTAAGGATTATAGATTTGTGCTTGCTGTTACCGGCGGAGCGAGAGTATCGCATACGTTAGCAATGGGCTTAGACTTTGGCTTACCCGTTGGAGGTCTTGCTATGGTCGTAGGTGCGATCGAAGAGCAAAATGCCAATATGATGTACTCATTGATGGCGAGTCACGGAGCCGTGCGGGTCCCTAAAGATCATTACACCGACCTGCCACACTACCTCGACAACGGCATGATACCCATCCTAACGTCTAACCCGCCACACCACTATTGGGAGAAGCCACCAATGCGTGGCGTGTTGCCCGAGAACGGGTCTGACTTTGGCATGTATATGACGGCCGAAGGGTTAGGAGGTCGCTCTATGATATTTGTAAAAGACCAAGACGGGTTATATGACAAAGACCCTGCAAAACATCAAGACGCCAAGTTTATACCGAAGATCTCAGCACGGGAGCTACTCGCTAACGATCAAAAAGATTTGATCATCGACCGTACGGTAATCGAGATGTTGGCACGGGCTCGGCATCTGAAAAAAATCTATATAGTGAATGGTTTAGTGCCAGGCACAATAACCAAGGCCATTAATGGCGAAGATGTAGGAACCATAATCTACAAAGACTAATGTTCCATCCATCCATTATTGCAATCTGCATAAGCGCTAAACCCTATGACTGATCAAATAGAACAACTCGCTCGTTTTATGACTTCTTCTTTGGAAGAAGCCAGCCGCAATTATAAAAATGACCTTAAGATTTTACCCGACGTCAAAATGGTAAAACTAGGTGGTCAAAGCATCACTGACAGAGGCCGGGCAGTGGTGTTCCCGATTCTCGACGAGTTAGTGAAATGCGCTAAAGACCATCAGATTTTGATTTCAACAGGGGGTGGTACTAGAGCAAGACACACGTACCAAGTTGGTATCGATCTAGGTATGCCGGTGGGCGTGCTCGCCGAGATGGGAGGTGCCATCGCGGTGCAAAATGCCCGTATGATTCAAATGCTCTTAGCCAAACACGGGGGCATATTTTTAGACCATTTGGAGTTTGAAAAAATCCCTTTGTATCTAAAACTGGGGTGTATCCCAGTGATGCCCGGCATGCCACCCTATAGCTTTTGGGAGGATATTCCTGAAGTCGGAAGCATACCCATGCACCGCACCGATGCTGGCGTGTATTTTACCGCTGAGGCTTTAGGTGCTCGTACCGTATTGTTTATCAAAGACGAAAATGGGCTCTATTCGCAAGATCCAAAGAAGAACCCAAAAGCTGAATTTATTCCCAAGATCTCAGCCACTGACCTAATCGAGATGGATTTGGGCGATCTAATTGTTGAACGAGTTGTGCTTAACTATCTACAACGGTCAACGCACGTTGAAGAGCTACACATAATCAATGGCATGGTTCCCGGCAACATCACCAAGGCTCTCGCGGGCGAGCATGTGGGTACTATTATCCATAAATAGTTCAGCTCATTGGCACCGACACCACTTTGTTGTCCACTAGAATATTGATGGTTTTGCGGCCATTAACCGTCTGACTCGATAGGTACTCGCCAATAGCTTGTACATCGTGATTCCCGCCCGCAAAGACTTCGGCTGGTGTGCCGCTTTTTACAATTTCCCCCTCGGCTATCAACATCACTTTATCGGCCAATTTGTAGACTTCAGGGATGCTGTGGCTCGTGAACAATACAGTTATATCGAGCAGTTTACGCAATTCTAATAGTTCATCCTGCAGCACTGAACGAAGTTCAATATCCAATGCAGACAGAGGCTCATCGAGCAGGAGCAATTTTGGTTTGCGCATAACGGCTCGGGCAAATGCCACTCTTTGCTTTTCTCCTCCAGATAAGCGGTCTGGCTTTATTGATAACAGCGCGCCAATTTCGGTGATTTGAATAATTCGATCAACGAACGGAGCGTCTGAAAGCGCATTCATCCCATACTCAAGGTTTTGCAAAACCGTCATATTGGGAAATAACGCATAGTCTTGAAATAGAAAGCCAAGATCGCGTTTTCGAGTGGGTAAATTGTGCCTCTTAGAGTGACTAAACCAAGGCGTGCCAGCTACCTCAATCGAACCATCATCTGGTGTAATGAGCCCCGCTAGCATTTTTAGCAGGGTTGTTTTACCCGCGCCTGAGGCCCCATGAATCGCGACTATCTGACCTTGATCGGCATGCCCAGCAAAGCTGAGATTGAGAGGCGCGTCAGCTGACCTGAACGTTTTACAAATATCAAAAGCAATCATTCGCACATTGCCTCTATTTATAAGTAACGCACGCTGCGTCGATTGGTTAGGTAGACGGATGCAAGCATTACGAAGCTGATCGACAGCAGAACAAAAGCATACAGGTGCGCAGCAGCGTAATCCATTTTGTTCACATTGTCGTAAATGGCGATAGATGCGACTCGAGTGCTATCGAGATTGCCGCCGATCATTAAAACAACCCCAAACTCACCCACTGTATGAGCAAAAGTAAGCACAATCCCTGTGTAAACAGAAGGTTTGATGTTCGGTAACAGCACTTTAACCAATGTTACCAATTCGGATTTGCCCAGAGTCCAAGAGGCTTCTCTTAAAGACTCATTTAAATTTTGAAATCCGGCTTGAATAGGATTTACCATAAACGGCAAACTGTAAATGAGTGATGCAACCACCAACCCAGCAAAACTAAACGGCAGATAAACATCAAAGTGCTCGTACAGGAATTGGCCAACCATGGTATTTCGGCCAAAGGTCACCAACAGGTAAAAGCCCAACACCGAGGGTGGTAAGACCATTGGTAAAGTGATGATGGTCTCAAAGAAGAAGCGACTCTTAGATTTTGTAAACGCTAGCCAGTAAGCAATGGGAATAGAAATAACGAGCAATAAAGCGGTGGTAATAAGCGCCAGCTTAAATGTTAAAACAAAAGGCGCCCAGCTCATTCCCGCACTCCTAAAGGCTGGTAACCGAAGTCGGTTAACACGCGTTGCGCTTCAGGAGAAAACATAAACTCATAGAATAATTTTGACGCTATTGGATTATTCTCAAGGCCCGTTTTCAAAACCACGATGCCCTGCTCTATTGGATCATAGAGCTCTTCGGCAACCTCGTGGCTTGAGCCCTTAAGGTCTGTCGATTTCAATACTGAGCTGCTGGTTAATCCAACTTGCACGGTTCCTGACGAAATATACTGATTTACTTGCCCAACGCTTTCGCCAATCACCATCTTGGGCTCTAACTGCGACATTAAGCCGGAGCGTTGTAGGGCTTGAGCCGCCGCAATCCCGTAGGGTGCAGTTTCTGGATTCGCGATAGCGAAGTTATTCACACTTTCCGCGATTAAAGACTGCAAGCCTTGGTTAATGTCAGTGCCGTCAATACACCATAAAATCAATACCCCATGCGCATATGTTGTTGGCCCGCCATCGGTTAAACCCTCTTTGTGCAGCGCTTTGGGGTAGGTCATGTTAGCCGATAAAAACACATCAAAGGGCGCGCCTTGCTTTATTTGCGCAGACAATACGCCAGATGATCCACTCGACATTTGTATGTCAATCCCTGTTTGTTGAGTAAATAGTCTTGCTATTTCTTCCATAGCGCCGTGCATGTTGGATGCCACAGCAATGGTAAGTTGGGGGTGCGTTGGGGCATTGTTGCAGGAAACTAAGACGGCCGTAACAACCAATATCCAAGTTTTGAGTTTAATCACATCCTTAGCCGATTGTTAGTTGAGTAGGAAGATATTAGCAAAGTTAAATGCAAACGCGAGACAAAATTTTGCGCCCACAATGCAGTTCGCATAATTCGTGTTGTTCGCATAAACTGCGTCGACCAGCAAATGCCTTTCTACAGCATGCTCAATTACGGCGTCGGGTGACCATTGATCATAAAAAACTCTCTCAATAGCGCTCAATCACAGGTTAGACGCCAACTTCTTAGCTTTGCTCTTACTGACGAAACCATGGCTGCCTTCATACGCAGTTGCGTACGGTCTAATGATGCGACGCGCGCGGCCAACCAATCCTATCTGAACACATTAACACGTGTTGGAACGATGGCTTTAGCCGAAGAAGGTCGCATACCAAAGAGCGAACTAAAGAGTCTAGCACTCGAATTAAACGAAGCGCTCAATATTGATATACCCACTGAATCGCTCGATTCTAACTGGGTCTTAAGACTAAGACTGTTCAGGTCATTCTTTTCGGCAACGCTTTTCGTTTGTGTTAGTTACTTGGTACTAGGAGGAATATGGAGCGGTGACTCGAGCCTGTCCGACGAATTTAGCCGCCCGTTTATATATATTAGCCTTGCTTGCTTCATCTTAATTTTAGCAGCACTCGAAGGTACTCAACTAAGTGTAACAATATTAAAACTCAAGGATTTGGAGTTACTTAAAGACGCGTACCCTAAGTCTTACGCCCTGCATAAACTGTTTAAAACCGACGCGGGCACCAAAAAATATTTGGCGGGCCGGCAGCTACTGGTCATCGTGATCGTTTTTTGCATTGCCCAACTCATCAGCTTTCCCGATATAAGAAACTGGCCACTAACTGACACGCCCCTTCCTGATTTTTTCTATCCTTGGATTCACCTGGTGTTTTTCAAGCTAGGCATTTTGGGGGCCGTGTTTGTGCTGTGGTTTGGACAGTTGATTCCACAATTTTTAGCGGCCAGCAATCCACAACGGTTTCTAAATTGGCCCGGTATGGGTTTGGTTCTCAAAGCCGCTTGGTTCTCTGAGACTCTTGGGTTGACGCAACCGGTTGACTGGCTAACGAGAAAGGCAGCCTTGGGGGAAAAAATACGTCCTTCCAACAAGGAAATCTATTTCGAAACATCACAGAATATGGGCTACGCAATACTTTCGCTTAAGAAAAAAATTGTTATGCGCGGTGATCAAATTACGGCGATTACGGAAGTTATGATTCAGGTATTGTCTTCTGGGCACACATTAATTGTAGACGACTCGATCTCGTTTGAGGCCGAGCATTTAGTGCGTAATTCGAACGAACTGGTTTGTAGTCTTATTCGCGGCGTAGAAACGCACACAATAGACTCGGGCGACGTTACTGTAGACCCTAAGCTCGACTCGCAAACCGGACTGACCATTCAAGTGATTAGTGTCGGCGGCGATTATAAATTTGCGCGCAACGACACATTGAGAATTGTTAACACAATGCAGTTACGCTCCTGTGATTCGACCAATATCGTGATTAAATCGCCTACACGCTACACACACTTCAGGTTAGAAATTTACGATCAACCCACGGCTGTAAAAGCACCATCAAGAATTATCCATCAGTGGGACGCAATCCGAAATGGTTTCTATCAACTGAGTGAAGAGCAGGCCAATCTCACCACGCGTGAGGCCAACGGGGTAATGCAGTTTGAGCATAGTTTGCTGTTTCCACAACAGCTAACAAAACACTTGTATAGTTGGGAGTTTGACTCATCGAAAGAGAGCAAGAATTAAAATCACGCTCACGATTGGAATTTCGAAGGTAGATTTGTCGTTTGAATTTTGCTGGCCAAGTGTTGAGTATTTGCAATTTCGTCTTGTATTTAGGCGCATATTTTTAGATTATTTATATTACTACAGCACCAATTAAGACTTCAGCACTAATAACAACCAAGAAATAGGGGCGAACCATGAAAGAACCAATTACTCCGCAGCGTGTAGAGCACGACCCATTGCGACGCAAAATCACGCAACTAGTTTGGATAACTCCAGCGGTTACAGCGGTTTCTTTGCCGATTCATGCCCAAACTAGCGTGTTCACTGCTGAGTTTCGTACTAGCGGCACTTTTTCGTTAGAGATTCCGCAGGGCATCACTTCCATAGATGTTGCAATCGCAGGCGGCGGTGGCGGTGGTGGTGGCGGTGGAAATGGTGGTAACTTCTCAGACATTGATGACGGTGGGTCATCTAGTCTCAGCGGAGCGGCTGGCGGAAACGGCGGTGATGGTGAAAGTGTAATGACCACCATTGCAGTAAACCCAGGTGAAACCTTAACGGTGATCGTTGGCGCTGGTGGCGCAGGCGGATTATTTAGTGCTGACGCTCCGATGACAGGAGGTTCGGGTGGTGAACAGAGCCGCTTACGTCGAGGCGCCACAGACTTAGTGGTTGCCAGCGGTGGTGGCGGTGGCGGTGCTGGGGGGAATGACGAAGGTGACGGTGGAGCTGGTGCAGCTGGAACTGGTCCGAACGGTGGTTTAGGTGGCGACGCAGGGATTGCGGGTGGCTCTAGCGGTGGTTCCCCCGAGGGCGGTTCAAATGGTGGTTTCGGCGGAGGCAGCGCTGCTGGAGGTCACGGTGCCGATGCGGGATCGGGAGGGGGCGGCTCGGGCGGCAATGGTGGTGGTGGTCTTTATCCAGAGTTATCCCATCCAGGCGACGAAACAGGAGACAACGGCGAAGACGGCGGCTCAGGCTCGGTTCTGATTACGGCTAGCTAAATATAGCTAATTAGTTTCGTCTGCAGCGCCTATTAAATTGATCATCAGGAGTGGTCGCGCTCGGTAGTCGGTTTTTTCTGAAGTGTCGGAGGTCTTGTCGTAGACCATGCTGTGAACGCTTAAAAAGCCCTTGCGTTTACTCATCCAATATAAAGGATCGGGGCGAGACAAAATATCGTTACGGGATAAGATCACTGTCCGGTCTTGCGCACAGGTTACCAGTTGTACAAATTCAATATTTTCCTTGATATCAAACATTTCGATGAGTGGATACATTCGACCTCTTTCTTTTTTATCGTATGGTATCGAGGTTGTCTGATCTGCATACTTAGCAATAAATTCACTCGGCGTATAAACACCAAGAAGGTCTCCATCATTAAGTAGCTGCACTTGTGGCTCAACCTTGTTCGCTTGGCACGCCGCCCTCAGCTCCTCACTTAGCTTCGCTACTTTTGCATCACTTGGATTAGATGAGGTGAGCATCGGTATAAGGAAATACCCTAATGCAGAGACCGCCAGCAACAGCACTAGTACTTGTGCGCCGCGAGTTATAAAGCTATTTTTCATGGGTGTCTGTGAAAAAAATATGTGCAATTTAGTAAAACCAAAACAGCAAAGGCTTACTACCGGCGGATTGCTAGTTTCAAGTTTTGTTTAGGCAAAGAAATAGTTTATGCCGCTTAAAACTCAAATGCTATCAGCAAATAGGCAACAAGTGTGATTGAACTGTGTCCTACACTAGTACCGAAGCTTGGATGAGCTGATCCGAGTGGCGCGGCTTCATCATCCCCCGTCATCCTCGCGCAGGCAGGAATCCAGATCCATTATCAAGCACGGTGCTAAACCATGGGTTGCCACCTCGCCCTTCAACAGCCAGAATTCCAATTGGTCAGTGCGATTTAACTCGCTCAATTTAAAAGCCTGCCTCTTATTCTCATACTCTGCAAAGGCTTTAAGAGCGCCTGCTCTACCTAATTCCTTAGCGCTGATCTTAATCTCCATATACAAATGCTTGAAATCAAGATACAACTGTTTACTCGGATCATCGGGCTCGAGCTCATCACGACACATAGTGTCAGCATTGGCTGGGTTAGGCATTCCAGGGATTTCCACCAAAGGCATTCGTGGAAAGTCTTCATAGGGATTTAGTAGTCCGTCAACCGAGCCATCTAACAACTCATTACCCAAGGCGACTCCCAGCCCCACTCCCGTCCCAAACGCACCTCTTTCCCGCCAAAACATCTCACTATACCACCAGTTCGCGTTAGAGGATTGCTGGGGCGAAGCCTTGGCTCATATACGAAAGCGGGGCTTCCATCTAAGCCCATCGGATTTCCCAAAACATACCCAAACGTATTCAAACCTCCCAGTGTAGTGGTCAAGTGATTTTGGCCACGGATTTAGAGGACTTCCAGAAGAGTTCCTCGGCTTTAATTGGTGGTAATGCACTGTTGGCCTGATGTGGCCGGATGTTGTTGTAGTACCCAGTTATGTAATCAAAGATTGACCTCTGTGACTCGGCGAAGGATCGATATCCAAGAGATGGCATCCATTCGGTTTTCAAACTTCGAAAGAATCGCTCCATCGGAGCATTGTCCCAGCAGTTACCGCGCCGACTCATGCTCTGTTTGATCCGGTATCGCCACAGGAATTGCCTAAACTTTACGCTGGTGTAATGACTGCCTTGATCTGAGTGAAACATCACGCCTATTGGCTTGC
>CAYOXK010000098.1:6138-10014 GCA_964407915.1 uncultured Gammaproteobacteria bacterium | reverse complement strand
TCCCTTGCTAGCGGACCCCAAGGTTGTGCGCCGGGAGATGGCCAAGCTAGGCAAGACCATCGGCAAACAACGCAACGACTAGCGTGGAACAGCCTTGAGCTTGATGTACAGCCTTGAGCTTCGTAAGCAGCCTTGAGCTTCGTAAGCAGCCTTGAGCTTGCAGAATCAGCCTATATCTTGAGTTTGGCGAGTCGCTCCCATGTCTCGATTACCGAGTCTGGATTTAGCGAAACGGAGTCAATGCCTTGAGCGAAAAGCCATTCTGCCAACTCGGGGTAGTCCGATGGGCCTTGGCCGCAAATACCAATGTATTTATTGGCTTTGTTACAGGCTTTAATCGCCATCGAAAGCATTTTCAGTACCGCGGGATTGCGCTCGTCAAATAGATGCGACACGATCCCTGAATCGCGATCTAAGCCTAGCGTTAGCTGAGTCATATCATTCGAACCAATCGAGAAGCCGTCGAAGTATTCCAGAAACTCTTCAGCGAGTAGGGCATTGGCAGGCAACTCGCACATCATAATAATCTTTAAGCCGTTTTCGCCGCGCGTAAGACCGTTTTCAGCAAGTAACTCGATGACTTTAGCGGCCTCGTCGGTGGTGCGTACAAAGGGAATCATGATTTCGATATTATTGAGTCCCATTACGTCGCGTACGTACTTCACTGCACGACATTCTAGCTCAAAGCAATCGCGCATCTCGGGCGCGATGTAGCGGGATGCACCGCGAAAACCCAACATTGGGTTTTCTTCATCAGGCTCGTAATCGTGCCCACCCACCATATGCGCGTATTCATTGGATTTGAAATCAGATAAACGCACAATCACGCGTTTGGGGCTAAACGCAGCCCCTAAGGTCGCAATACCTTCGGCTAGCTTTTGTACAAAGAATTCGGTGGGCGAGGGGTAACCCGCACAGTATTCATCAATAATCGCCTTTACATCCGTGCTTTGACGATCGTATTCAATCAGGGCTTTCGGGTGCACGCCGATCATGCGATTAATAATGAACTCTAGACGGGCTAAGCCAATTCCTTCATGCGGCAGTTGTGCAAACGTGAAAGCGCGATCAGGGTTACCCACATTCTGCATTATCTTGAACGGGATATCGGGCATCTTGCTCATTTCGGTGGTTTGTTGCTCGTAATCGAGCAGTCCATCGTACACAAAGCCCGTATCGCCCTCAGCGCAGGATACCGTCACTTCGCGTCCAGAGCCCAGCTTTTCGGTGGCATCGCCGCAGCCAACAATGGCGGCAATTCCCAATTCACGCGCAATAATGGCGGCGTGGCAGGTGCGACCACCACGGTTGGTCACAATCGCTGCGGCACGCTTCATTACCGGTTCCCAATCGGGGTCGGTCATATCGGTCACTAAAATATCGCCGTCTTGTACAACATTCATTTCGCTGATTGAAGCCACTTTGCGCACGACGCCGCTAGCAATTTTTTGTCCAATCGAGCGACCTTCTACAATGACGTCACCACGGCTTTTGAGTAAGAACGAGGTTTTAATATTGGCATCCGCTTGGCTCGCAACTGTTTCGGGCCGAGCTTGCACAATATAGAGCTTTTGATCATCACCATCTTTCGCCCATTCTATGTCCATAGGGCGGCCGTAATGTTGCTCAATCACCAAAGCTTGGCGAGCTAACTCTTCAACGTCTGCATCGTTAATCGAAAAACGCCGCCGTTCGGCTAGACTCACGTCGACGGTATTAACCGAGCGGCCAGCCGATGCGTCATTTGAGTACACCATTTTGATCAGCTTGCTGCCCAGATTGCGTCGGACGACGGCAGGCCTGCCTGCGCGCAGGGTCGGTTTGTGCACATAAAATTCGTCAGGATTGACCGATCCTTGCACCACTGTCTCGCCCAAGCCGTAGGACGATGTAACAAACACTACGTCGTCGAATCCTGATTCGGTATCTAGCGTAAACATTACCCCGGCTGCACCGGTCTCGCTGCGTACCATGCGCTGAATACCCGCCGACAACGCGACGTTCTCGTGCGCATAGCCTTGGTGAACGCGGTAAGAGATGGCGCGATCATTGAAGAGCGAGGCAAACACTTCGTGGACTGCCTGTTTAACAGACGCAACGCCCTCAATATTGAGAAACGTTTCTTGTTGACCTGCAAACGACGCATCGGGTAAGTCTTCGGCGGTCGCTGACGAACGAACCGCAACTTTTAAGTTGCTATTACCATCTTGCATGGCCACAAAGGCGGCCTCTAAAGCTTGATCAAATGCTGGCTGAAAAGGCGTTTCTGTTACCCAGCGACGGATGTCAGCGCCCGCGGCGGTTAGCGCATCAATATCGTTAACATCCAGTGCATTTAAGCGATCATTAATTCGCTTATTTAGACCATCCGTAGCTAAGAACTCGCGGTAGGCATCAGCCGTGGTGGCAAAACCGTTGGGTACAGACACGCCAAGATTACTCAAATTAGCGAGCATTTCGCCGAGTGAGGCATTTTTACCACCAACGGATTCAACGTCATTTATGGTGAGCTGATCAAGAGCTATGATATATCTGGTCACGAAGGGCAAACCGTAAAAGTCAAAGTGACGCGAAGTTTATCATGCTAAAAGGGGATAACAAGTTATCATCACCCGCTTAGTTGGCAATTTATTGAACGCGGCAATGGTGGCCGCACTCAACCTACGTAACATTATGCAAACCCACATCGCACAACACAAACGACGAGTTTACTTCTTATCTGACAGTACGGGCCGTACTGCCGAGAGCTTGGGCAAAAGTTTACTCGTGCAATTTCCGCAAATTCAATTTGAGAGTGTCACAAGACGGTTTGTTGACTCCATTGAAAAGGCCCGCAAAGTGGCCGAAGAAATTGAAAAAGCCTCGGTACAGGATTCGTATAGACCGATCGTCATCGACACCATTGTTAACGCTCAGGTGAGCGAGATCATTTGTGCGAGTAATTGCTTTTATATCGACATTTTTTCCACCTTTCTTGCGCCGCTTGAACAAGAGCTCGGTGTAACGTCGGCGCACAATGTTGGGCATCCAGCCATTTTTGAGGAAAACAGTCGAGCCGTGGATCAAGGCTATATGCAACGTATTAACGCAGTGCACTTTGCTCTGGCGAACGACGACGGAATGCATCTGCATCGCTATAAAGATGCCGACATCATACTCATTGGCGTTTCGCGCACGGGTAAAACGCCCTCCAGTATTTACTTAGGTATGCAATATGGAATTAAAGCGGCGAACTATCCGCTTATCCCCGATGATCTGGAGAGCAACCGTTTGCCAGCCGCGATTGCTGAATTTCAAAAAAAATTATTTGGCTTAACGATTCGGCCGGCACGCCTAGCCGAAATTCGTAATGAGCGAAAGCCCAACAGCGACTATGCTAGTTTACGCACTTGTGTTGATGAGGTTAGGCAGGCCGAAACGCTCTATCGCCAGTATCGTATTCCGTATATCGATACCACCGTACTGTCGATTGAAGAAATCGCGGCACGTATGCTTGAGCGGGCCAATATGGACAAAAAAGCGGTGAGTTTATGACTAAAGGCCACCGCCAGGAAGATCAACGGGTAGTCGATCGGCACTGGATGGGGCACGCATTAACCTTGGCGGCGCAAGCGCAGGCCATTGGCGAAGTGCCAGTAGGGGCTGTGCTCGTTGATACGCTCACCAATGAGCTGCTTGCAGAGGGCTTTAATCAACCCATTGCACAACACGATCCAACGGCTCACGCGGAAATTATCGCGCTACGTGCAGCGGCTCGCGCACGTCACAACTATCGATTACCACACACAACACTCTACGTAACGCTAGAGCCCTGTTCGATGTGTGCGGGCGCGCTAGTGCATGCGCGCGTTGACCGGGTCGTGATTGCCGCTGCTG
>CAYOXK010000098.1:0-6128 GCA_964407915.1 uncultured Gammaproteobacteria bacterium | reverse complement strand
CGCAGGCTCTGTTTTTAACCTTCTGGATAATCCCAATCTCAATCATCGCTGTGCAGTAAGCTTTGGACCCAGTGAAGCGGAGTCCCAAGCTATGCTACAGGCATTTTTCAAATCGAAACGTGATCTAAGCGGGCGGGAAACTTAGCCTCATTAAAAGGCCGCGCGTATCTTGCTGGCCACCGCTTCTAAGTGGGCGGGATCGCTCGCGACCGTAGCATGCGCACCAGCATCGAGTATCGAGCCAGGCAAAATATGAA
Source organism: uncultured Gammaproteobacteria bacterium (assembly GCA_964407915.1). Classification (GTDB taxonomy): domain Bacteria; phylum Pseudomonadota; class Gammaproteobacteria; order Arenicellales; family Arenicellaceae; genus Arenicella. Next base: position 5,871 of record CAYOXK010000098.1, on the reverse strand, counting down.
AATGAATATGCGGCACAGTTTGCCCTCCACGAGAGCCATTGAGCTGCACAATAGAAAAGCCTTCTGCATTCAGACCTTTTTGTACCGCTCTGGCCACGATTTGGGTGTTTTGAATCAGCGTTGCGAGCGCTTCTGGACTAATATCCAGAAATGTCACGGCGGGTTCTTTGGGGATCACTAAAGTGTGGCCCTCGCGCTGCGGCATAATGTCCATAAAGGCAAGACAGTGGTCGTTTTCATAAACGGTTATGTTGGGTAGTTCCCCGCGCAAAATCTTAGCAAACACATTGGAGTCTGTGTAAGGCGTGGAAAAAGTAATTAAATCACTCATAGCAAATTGTTGAATAAGGGTTGTAGGGTTTTAGGTGTTTCAGCCTGAATACGATTGTGCCCGCAGTATACGCCAAGTGCTATTTTACAGCGTGCAACGGTCAGTAGTGCTACCATCCGCTCTCTATCTTGCGATAAACGATAACGATTGTTTGCGCGATTGGGTGAGCAACCGCATAACGCTGATCTTGGCGACAATGAAACCGCTTCTAAGTGTTGACGATTTGCAGGCACCAGAAAACGACACTGAACAACAATACCATTCACCTCCTAAACCGTGGGCAATGCTTGCGGCACGGTCACGGCTTGCGGTACAGGCGAGCATTAACATTCAATTAGTAATTTCATGACTACACAAGACAAACACAAACGTTTGCGTTCGGCATTTGGGCAATTTGCAACCGGCATAACTATCATTACGACGTGCGACAAAGCGGGTAAACCGGTCGGCATTACCGCCAATAGTTTTGCCTCTGTTTCGCTGGAACCTGCATTAGTGTCGTGGTGTATCGATAAAGGGGCAACGCGGTATGCTGAATATATTGGCGCACAGTACTTCACGATTAATGTGCTGAACTCAGAACAGCGCGCTGTGTCTGATTTATTTGCTAAGCGCAGTTGGGATAGTTCACTGTTCAACGAAGTTGAGTGGTTTGCTGGCCCGCATGGCGTTCCTCAAATACCCGGAGCCATCGCCCGTTTTCAATGTAAGACCCATACTTTGTACGAGGGCGGCGACCACACGATCATTATTGGTGCAGTGGAAGAGTTTGATGCGGCCCCGCAATCGCCGCTGGTGTTCTTTCAAGGCGATTATTTAACGGTACATAAACATGCAAAATAAAATTCCGCCGCCCATTGTGCTTGTCGTATTTTTAGTACTGATGCGAATGGTCGCGCTATGGGATCCGATCAGATTGGCTGACTCAGGCTTTATTCTCGCGGTGAGTTTACTCACTCTAATAATGGGATGCCTTTTGGCATTGAGCGGGGTGCTTGACTTTGCTCGCGCGCGCACAACCATTGACCCATTACACCCAGACAAAGCCACTCAACTAGTCACTGGTGGGGTTTTTCGTTTTACGCGTAATCCCATGTATCTCGGCATGGCTTTGGTGTGCGTGAGTGCGGCTATTTATTGGCACAGCCCGCTGGCGCTGTTGGGTGTGGTAGGGTTTGTGGCCTATATCCAGTATTTTCAGATTCACCCAGAGGAGCAAGCCATGCAGCGTTTATTTGGTCAGCAGTTCACCGATTACCAGCAACGAACTCGCCGCTGGTTGTAGCATAAAAAACAATCTAATTTGTTAAGATTGTTACTTAACCTCTTGATCTATATGTAATTTTATCGGCGCTCCTGACTCTCGATTCACGCGCACCGGAGTGGCTTGAAAGTCACCAGGGCTGGCGATTGGCTGACCAGACAGGCTTACTCTTGCGCTAATCTCAATATTGTCAAATTGAGATAATTGCAGCTCTGCCAGCATAGAATCCCGATCACTTAGCTCAATCTCTTGGGGTAAAGTTGCAACCGTATAGCGCTTAACCGCCAACGGTGCGCGTGGGCCATCAATCGCACGCGCAATAACGAACACGAGCGTTTGCGGCGCTATTTGCGGTAATAGAGCGGCATCAATCGTTACAGATAGACGAATGTTGGAGTTAGCCTGACTCGGTGTTTCTGGCGCCGTTGAAGACTCGGTTGGTTCTGGGGCCGTAAGTAAGGTCTCGTCCTCCATTTGTGCCAATATATCGCGCAGCTCGGCTTGTCGCTCCGGCATGGACGTAAGCAAAGGCAGGAGAATGCTCCAATAACGTTTCGCTGTTGCATTGTCACCCATCTGCGCCGCATGTAGACCCGCTAACCACAGCGCTTGCGGATGCTCAGGGTCCAATTCCAGTGCTTGCGACACGTACTCCATGGGCTTGCCACTGAGTTGGCCCTGTGCGTTGAGCGCGCTTGCATCGGCAAGCGCCGCAAATACGCCAGCGCTCGCACCGCCCAACCGCAAAACCTGCAAATAGGCACGTTCGGCATCGGCATATCGCCCTAAACCTAAATAGGTTCGCGACAATACGCTCCAGCCTTCTAAATCATCTGGGTTAGCGTCAAGTCGTGTTTCAATTTGAGCGACCATTGCGGCTACTTCAGCGATATCAAAAGGGGGTGGTTCAGCCGCACTTTGCGCCATCAAAGAGATCACGCGAGGACTACCAACCCACCAATACACCGCGGCGCTGGTTAACGGCACGCAAATGAGCAGAACCAATGCAACTCGGCGTGCAAGACTATTGTGCCCTACGGCTTGTTGCGCGGCGCCATCCTCTCGGTGCTGACGTATGTTGGTGCTCGAATCCATCTCAAGCGCTAAATTTGCTTCTAGCTCTTCCTTGAGTGCGGCAAACTGGTCAGAGTCAAGTTTTCCTGTTGCATATTGTTGCTCTAATTCGATCAAGCGCGAGCGTAAAAACGTTAAGTTCGCATTGTCGCCATCAATTTGACGGGCCGCTTGTGTACTGAAACTGAGCAGCAGTGGGCGCACAGCCATCCAGACAACCAACAGAGTAAGGAATAATGCGATCAATACAAAAAGAGTCATGAATCTTCACCCCGAGGTGAGTTGAGTAACGTTTTCGCCCGTGCGAGCGACTGTGTGTCGATACTAGCTTGCTCTTGCTGTGCATCGATTTGACGCTGCTTACTGCGTCTGAAAAAGACGAAAAGCCCGAAGAGTAGGGCACAGCCCGGAGCGATCCACAAAAACGCGGTATACGCTGTGAATGGCGTTCGATAGAGCACAAAATCACCAAACCGTTCTTGCATAAACGCTCTGATTTGCGCGTCGCTTTTATTATCACGAAGCATTTCTGCGGTTTTCTGGCGCAGATCCTTCGCTAGATCCGCGTCCGAATCGGCCAAGCTTTGGTTTTGACAAACCAAACATCTAAATTCCTTTATGAGCTGGTTATATCGTTGTTCTAGTTCGGGCGTAGCAAACTGTTCTGCTTGGGTCACGGCCAGAGCAGGTAAACTGAGGGAAAGCGAGGCAGCCATTAGCCCAGTCAATAAAAGCTCACAGGTTCGCCATCCCATAAAGGCGCGAACAAGCTTGGGACATACAGTCGTTGTCATTGGATATCGTTGGTTAGGTTTCGGTCATAGCTCAATTCGAGCGAATTATCTTTTTGTTAGCAACACACTGCACTGAGCTCGTATCGACACTTAACAATACAAGCGCTCGTATTGGCCTTATTCAACATTTAACAACGGTAAGATTTCTGACTGCATCACATCCACCGTAACAGGCCCCGTATGTTTGTAGATAATGGTACCAAACTCATCGATCACAAAAGTCTCGGGCACCCCATATACGCCCCATTCAATGCCTACGTCTCCCGCAGTATCTTGTGGGATATGCGCGTAGGGGTCACCCCGTTCGGCTAACCAAGCGATGGCTGCTTGTGCCTCGTCTTTATAATTGAGTCCTACTAAAGGAATATCCGTTTGTTGGGCGAGTTGGTTGAGAATAGGGTGCTCATACCGACAGGACACGCACCACGACGCCCACACGTTTAATAGCCAACGCTGTCCTTTAAGCTGGCTCGGAGCAAACTCAGCATTGGCCTGTTTGAGCTCAGGCAGTACAAACTCTGGCGCAGACTTATTAATAAACGCAGAGGGTAAAACGGCGGGGTTAAGCAGCAAGCCCACACCTAAAAAAGCGGCGATCAGCAAAAACGCCGCTAAGGGTAAAACAAATGGAAGACTTCGCTTATTCATGCGCTAATGGAATCAATTGATGATTGTTGACACTAATACGGCAATAAAACATTAGGCTGTGGCACTCGTTTTAGCGCCTACCGAGTCTGCTGGGTCGTCACGCGTTAGGCGATAACGTTTGTCGAAGCATGCAATTAATCCACCCAGGGCCATCAAGAATGCCCCTAGCCAAATACAGGCAACGAAAGAACGTATATAAATGCGCACACTCCAAGCCCCATGCTCCAATGGTTCGCCTAGCGAAATATATAAATCGCGACTGAGCGTCGTATTAATAGCCGCTTCCGTCATCGGGTTACCGCTGGAATAGAAGCGCTTTTGTGGATACAAATTTAATTGCTCCGACTGTCCCGCCATCGAGATTAAGAATTTGCCTTCTTCGGCGGTAAAGTTTGGACCGCGAGTTTGGCGTACACCGTCAAAGCGAAACTCATAGCCTCCCAACTCGTAGGTTTGTCCAGGACTCAGCTTAATATCTTTTTCTGAGCTGTACACGTTAACGTGAGTCACGCCGACAATAAATACCGCGATACCAATGTGCGCCACCATCATGCCCCATACAGAGGCCGGTGTTGTCGTTAGAGCCTTAAGTTTGTTGGACTGAAAACGCAATCGCTCAAAGCCTGCATTAAAGGACCATAACAGCACCCAAATCCCCAAGGTTAACCCTAGGAATCCCGACCATTTAAATCCGCCATCGGACATGATCAGGGTAACACTCGCGGAGCTGAGCATAGCCAAAGTCAGAATAATGGCACTGGGCGTAACAAAGCGACGCGCACGATCCTGTTTCCAACGCGACATCGACCCAATCCCAACTATCACCGCTAACGGAATCATCAAAATAGCGAACATCGCATCAAAGTACGGCGGCCCAACAGACAGTTTTTGCCCCGTTAAGGCATCAATAATTAACGGATAAAGCGTTCCCACTAACACCATAAACGCAGTGCTCATAAGCAGTACATTATTGGTAAACAATGCGCTTTCTTTCGAGAAGGGTTTGAACTTAGTGGCCGACGTTAAAACATGAGCTTTACTCGCGAATAGAGCGAGCGAACCGCCCACTACAATGACCAAAAATACAAGAATAAAGAGTCCGCGAGCAGGGTCGGCGGCAAATGAATGCACCGACGTCAACACACCCGATCGCACCAAGAAAGTACCTAATAGACTCAACGAGAACGTTAATATGGCCAGCAGAGCTGTCCACGCCTTAAACGCGCTGCGTTTTTCGGTTACCGACAACGAGTGAATAAGGGCCGTGCCGACCAACCATGGCATAAATGAGGCATTTTCCACGGGATCCCAGAACCACCATCCACCCCAGCCTAGTTCGTAGTAGGCCCACCAACTGCCTAAGGCAATACCAATGGTTAAGAACAACCACGCCATAAGCGTCCAAGGCCGCGCCCAACGCGACCAAGCCGTATCTAGTTTGCCTCCCAGGATGGCCGCAATGGCAAAAGCAAAGGTCACACTAAAGCCCACATAACCCATATATAACATGGGTGGATGAATCAAAAAGCCGGGATCTTGCAGTAAAGGATTAAGCTCACGCCCGTCTAATGGAACGGGGAAGACACGGCCAAAAGGACTAGATGTGAACAGCGTGAATGCAACGAAGCCAATACTTACAAAACCGAGCACAGCGAGCACACGTGCGATCATTTCCAATGGAATATTGCGGCTAAAACGCGCTACTAAGGCGCTCCAGCAACTGAGCATCAGCAACCAGAGCAATAAAGAGCCTTCGTGAC
>CAYOXK010000097.1:0-10015 GCA_964407915.1 uncultured Gammaproteobacteria bacterium | reverse complement strand
CGCAATTCCTTCGTGCGGGTTCGCTCCGCGCAACATCATCCAACCACGTAAAAACGCAAAAACCCCCACCGTTGCCACCACGGCGTAGACTACCCCTAACATGTAGCGACTTTGCTCATTGAGACTCGAGTTAGGTAACAGGCTGTAATCCAGCACTTGCCGCGACTCTTCGCTAAATAGGGTCATAGAGCTCACATCGAGTAATTTAGCGGCAATCATTAAGAGTGAACCCGCCAATAGATGACGCAAATATACACTGATGGGTCTAGGATTAGCGCCTCCACCATTAGCACTGCGGGCGAGGCCAACTAATCCGATGAGTAGCAAGGCAATACCAACCCAATTCGCCACGCCCACAAACACGACTAAGAGCGAATTAAGCGTATCAACAACCGTATTAAAAAGATCTTGCATAAACAATGCTCGCGAATAGCGCCTACTTAATTCGCATTACGGGCAGGACGGCGTGAAGCTCTGTTGAAGCTAGACTATCCGCTTCTTGCCCGATTAATACCGAACGCGAACATTGCCGAAAGTGCCCGCGGCTAATGTAATGATTGGTATGCGAATAAACGCGCGAGCCGCGCACCGCAACAATCACCCCAAAGCCCGCAATTGCATCGCCAATTTTATAACTGGATCGAGCGCAATCCATTGCCACAAAATTAAGATAGTCGCCTACGATGCTATGAAGAACGACTGCGCTGTAGGCGTGTTCTACCGCGCCCACCCTAAGATGCTCGCTTTCTACTATGTCTGAAGTGGAGTGAGATGGCTGAGCAGTACCCGAGAAGGCGTTCAAGTGCGGTTTAGGTGGGTTTGTGGTGTCGAGCACGTAGACACTATCGTTCACACCATCGAGACCAGTCGCCGTCGCTTTGAAGGGTAAATCAACCCTATCGCCGCGCTGACCTAAAGCCGCACTTGCAACCGCCTTTTGAGCAGACTGCCCAGCGAGTACTTGCTCCAATAGCTGCAATTGTGAATTGAGTTGAGTTTGAATGGCAGTTACCTGCTGTGTTAAATCGCTGGTACTCAGGGCTTCTGTAGAAGCGCTCCCGGCTGCAGTAGGACGCAATTCAGCAACAGTAATACCCTCTAAAAACGCCAGCTCCGACGCTTCCAACTCAGCAGGGATGTCTGGTTGTTCATCACCTGCAGTCGCGCGCACCGCGTTTAACGAGGTTGATTGTTTTTGGGTCTGCGCTCGCAGGCCAATGTACGCATCGAGCGAACCTGGGTCTTGTCGCCAACTAGACTGTACGACTGGCGTAGTCAGAAATGTGGGCAGCACAAAGAAAGCCAATCCCATAACAAACACTAATATCGGACCATAACGCGACCAGCGAAAACCTGAACCAATGCGCCATTCATCTGATTCTCTAGTCTCCTGTGGCTGGGTCGTTTGATCTACGCTTTGCCGATCTGCACTACCGGTAGGCTTTGCCACTGACGATCTATCACCAGGAATGTCCCAATCCGACCGATCACGCTCAGACTCTTTAAATGGTTCTGCTGTGCTCAACTCAATTTCCCATTCGTCAAACAATGCGTCGTCATCGCTGACTTGCCAAGATGCGTTGTGGGCGAAGTCGCTGTGGTGCGGATCAACATTGGCGCTTTGCCTAGCAGTGGTTGGGCCAAAAAGCTCGTTGGACTCGCAGCCTCCTTCGTTGTCATTCATTTTTGATGAGCTTGGCTTAGTAGTCATGCACAGACTCCTTGGCCTCTGCCTGCAACTCAACCGAGACTTGCGTCGACGCATTATCAACACGCCAAAAGCCGGGTGAGACAACGTAGATACCGATCAACTCGTTTACATTCTTACTCACCAACGGGGGACGATTTGCAAATTCACGAAAAAATTGTCCAACCGTGCTTCCTGCTTCAAGGGCCGAAGCTTTTAGTGCTTGCTTACTCGACACATCGTCTGTTTGAGTACTAATAATCCGACCATTCACTGATATTGAATCCGAGCCTATGCCTGCACTAATGGCACGCCCATACCCTTCTAAAATCGATGCAGCGATGCGACCTCCGAGACGCACTCCATAATGACCCCGATAGTCTCCTTTAATGGCCGCTACCCCTTCGTCTAGGTCAACGGCTATGGCGCGAATGTTTCCACACGCACCTTGTGGTGTACAAAAGCGATCAAAATTGATTGCAAGGTGCCGTCGTTTGGCACTGTAACCACTCGCAGTAAGCACGGTACCATGCAACCGCCCTCCAACAAGCGTGGCCGAAGCAATGCCACCTAGATCACTATTAAGACCAAGATTTAATTTCGCGTGAAGGACAACCTCACCAGCGGGAATTATTTCAATGGCGTTTTCATTGCGTAAAGCAGCGCTGCGATCAGGCTCTGTTATGGTGGGCTTTGACGTGCGTGAGATTCGCTTATCGACATTAACCTGATGGTCTCGGGCATTAACCAATAGACCAACACTCATCGCGTTGCCAGTACCACTGACACGATCAATCACGCGTGCAATGGCGTCTCGTTCGCTCGATAAGAAGTGTTCACTTAAGTGCTCTACGCCCGTTAAGGCGGTATAAAACGCTAAACTGTCTTTGTTCGATACGCGCGGTCTTAGATTCTTGCTGCTGTCGATACGCTGCAATTGATTTTGCAGAGCTGCTTGCGAATCTCGCAATCCTTGTACTGCTTGTTGCAAGTCGGCCAACGCCTTTGCATCATCTGATTGCGGCACCTGTATACCGTTTACAAGTCGATCTACATGCGATGTTCCGCGCTGCTCGGACTGATGGGCCTGTTCAAGATTGCGTTGTTGCACTCCCGCGATATAGGCCTCGGACGTATTGGCTTCGCTTAGCCGCACAAAATGCTCATCGTCGACATTTGGCATAGTGAGTTTCAATCTACTGTGCGTGGTAGCGTCGTTGATGCGCATAAGATTACTTACAAGCCAGATAAGCAAAATCACGAGGACGCTGACGGCTGCGAGTATCAAGACCAGACGATTACGTTGCAGAATTTGATGCATGTTTAAGCCTCTCGATTGAGCGCAACGCTGGCAAACTCATGGGTGGCAGAGTCCACATACAAAATGCTCGATATACTGATGGGTTGCTTGCACACATTAAGGTTGTCTACGCCGTAGATTCGACATGTACACTCCGGATCAACGATCTGATGTGCGGAGCGGATATAGTGATGGCTTGGACTTCGATACGCCTGCAACTTAGCTACACGCGTCTCTAAGCGCACAAGCTCAGCGGCCACCACCCCGTCCAAGAGCGGCTCCATATAAGCATCTTGACTACACAGTTGCAGGCCTGCAGTGCTTGCGGGCAAGGACACATGTTCGTAACCCGGTGCTGACGAGTCGAGTTGCACAACGGTCGTTGCGTCGTTGACAGCATGCGAGAGATTAACTTTAAAGACCGCCGGCAAAGTTCGACCCACCAACATCACCGACACATTAGACGAACCATTAAGTTTGCTGGCGCGAATTTCTGCAACGTTCGCGTGCGTACCGTCATGATTGATAAGTTCGGTGGTAAACAACTCGCCAGCGCCTTTAGGCGACAGAGTTGATATTGGGAAAGGATTACCAAATTGATCCACGAACGACAGAGTGGCAATGTTATTCCGCGCGACGGTTATAGTTGGAATTAGTCCTTCCTCATACTGTAACTTTACCGTGCGCTGCTCAACGTCAGGCGTGGCGTAGGTGGCGCGCTCGTTGTCGTCTACCAACTTTTTTATATACAAGGTCTCTTGGGTAGTGAGCGGGATTCGATTGCGCAGGAGTTCCTCTATGCGCTTACTGCGCGGGGGAGCGGGGGCGCCGAGAGGCGCACCAATGTTGTTGGAGTGCGGCGCTTGCCCCAAATTCTCGGCACGCTCGACTTCCTCGACTGCGAGGTTCTCGCCATAATAGGTAGCGAGCGACTGTGGATTCTCAGGTAGCGGTACTATTTTGCTTACAAAAGGTTGCTTCGACAGCTCTTCAGCAGGCTCCATGTTCTTAGCAACGGCACTATCATGTATAGACTCTTGCGTAACCGCCTTGAGATCGTTCAATACGGTATCAAGTTGCCGCTCATTGTCATTCACAGCATTCGCCAAACCTTCGTTAGGTGCGAAGTTTGCAAGCATTAGCGTGGCTGCGTTCAGTATCGCCAAGAAGACCGCTATCAAAACAAGCGTTTGTTCCCGATGGCGTTGCTTAGATTTAAGTGATTGTGTGTGTTGGTTACTCAGCTTAATTGCTTTGAGTAACATTTCTACGGTCTTTGGACTCACTTCCTGTGAAATCGCTTTTGTTGAATTCATGAATTCCCTCTCACGCATTGATGGATTTAACGTTCTTACGCTAGATAGATGCTGGGTATTACCGCCCGCTTACCTACCTCAATAAAGAAGTGCTGTTTGGGTTGAACCTCCGGTTATGCACGAGTGATGGTTATGGTTTCGATTGCCATGCCGTGCACGCTTGTATTTATATCGACGGCCACTAGCGTCACTTCGATGTTCAAAGGAAATTGGATAGTCTTTTTGCCCTGCTGCAAACTCCATAGGTACGAACCTTTGACCCACCACTTTTGTCGTCCACGCACGATCGATGATGATTTCAAAAAATTGGCCTGTTTTGGTACCACGCTACCGACATGATAGCCCTTAGCTAATTCGGCCAGCATCCCGCGCTCTTGCATTAGACTAACTACTTGCACAAACCCCCTTCGGGTAAAACAGCTTTCAGCGTTGGCAAGTTGGCGTTTGTAATGCACAAAATCCAGATTGAGCATATGCCGAATGCAGTCATCAGCAAATGTACGCGCTTTGTTACTACTTGTGACGGGGTCGGATAAAAGCGCCATTTGGGTAATTACCCGCCCTTGCTCGTCAACGATAAAATATTGATTTTTAACTGGCCTGTTTAAGAGCGCTAACGTCAACAACAACACCAAGCCAATGAGTACCGCGTTAATAATTAACTGGTACGCTTGCAAAGATATAAGTCGGGCATTGGTTAATTGCAAAAAGCCTGAGTCGCGCAAGGTGACGGACAGCGCACTTAAACGAGCTGCATCATTTTGTGGCATTGCCGCTTCAGAAAGTGGTAACGACGACGTTGCGGCTAGCCCGCCACTTGCCTCTGCAGAGGCGCCCCTTTCGATTGAATTGTTAGCTTCGTTGTTTGGCAAAGCACTATTCCTGAATTAGTTCGCCAAGACTCCGGTGTACCCTGAGTTCTGATGACTGCAATTTAACGGCCGCAATCCGCATTCAACGCAAATATTGCTCGTCCGATTGTTCCTTATCTTGGATAACAAGCCTGCTTTAGAACTTAGTGACCCGTGTCGATCGTTAATTGGACTTGGTCTACTAAACAATATCTGCGCATTGCTCTTTATCGATCAAGCCAACACTTTAGGCGTGTTGGTATAGTCGAACAACTCTTAAAATTTTAAGACTTGCGTGAGGGCTTTACTCCACTGTCTAATTTCGCCCTCTAGCGAGGCGATATATGGATATGTGCGTACCAGCAACCAAGGTAGGCTGTGGAGTGTGGCGGCAAAGGTTTTGCCAAAGCGCGATACTATGGATCAGCATGACGTTTTCTGTATCGGGCTGCGCGATACAAACACCGCCGCCACCGCTCGATCCCGCTTTGCTATTACTGCATAGCGTCGCGAATGAGGTGGGGGTGATCACACGACGCATTAGTGACGTTCAGCAACAGAGTTATCCTCTTTTTCAAGAACCCAAGGTACAAGACCCACGCCTGCTCGCGAAGATCACGGTATTAGATTATGTGGGTCCGCCGGGCCATCTACTGCAAGAGCTCGCCACACGAATAGGCTATAACTACGTAGAGTTAGGCTCAACTCGACTAGCCTCATCTGGCTACGCCACGCCCTTTGCAGTAACCGTAACCCTGCGTTCTAAGCAACAAACAGTACTAAACATTATTCGCGAAGTCGCCGCGCAAGTGGGCCGAAGCGTGGTTGTTTCTGTTTCAGAGGCACAGCAAGAATTGCGGCTGGAGTATCTATAATGGACATAGAAATTCAGCAACCTACCGAATACGAAATTCGCCAGCTCTGCACTGCGAGCCTTGTCCAGTATATGAGCCGACCCAGCACTTTCGCAGGTGTTTACCAACCTAATGGGCGCACTCACAAGACGCAAAGTAACGCGGCTCAGCAAATAAGGATCGCTGGGATTCATAAGGAGAGTCGCATCGCTGGAGCACAGATGGGCGCTCAGTTTCGTTATCGAGCATTGCACAGTTTGCTCAACTCTGCGTCCTTACGGCGCCTACTAGATCGCATATTCAATTTTAGTAAAGTCATGCGCGACGCTAAGATAGTGCCCCCTGTCATCACCGAAGTCGAAGGGTCGGTTGAAGTAGCCGGCAACCGATTATCTGCGCGAACTACACGTCGCTCATGGCGCATCATAAAACCCGCTCGACTTAGCACCGCTCCACTTAACTGGCGCACGTATTTAGATCTTCAAGCACTGCAAACGCTCGAACCAAAACCCATAAGTGCCTTTTTTGCCCCATTTAACCGCGCTGAGCGCAAGGCTTGGAGAACGGGCTTTTGTAAGGGGTTTGAGGCAGGCTACCAGCAAGCCGACCAACAATACACATTACAACTCGCGGAGCTACGCAGGGACTTTATTGGCATGTGGCGCTTCAGACAGCTTGAAATGCAGGGCATTGTGACATCACCGCAGGTTATCGAAACACGTCTCGGTACCATCGTGAATGACGACGTTGTATTTATTGATGAGCGTGACGTACGCATCAGTGTAGGCACCAAATTCAGCGCCCAATCTGCGTGGCGTAATAATCCAATAAAATGAAACAATCGCACTTATCAAAATGGGCGACGCCCGCGGGGCAAGTACCAGAGTTTGATGAACCGACCATCGATGCATTTTATAATATTGCCACCTTCCACCATATTTTAGAGTGGGCTCGTCGCCATGCTTATAGCGATGTAATTTTTACGTCCGAACAAAGGACGCTGTATCGCCGTAATCGACAAACCTATGCCTCTCGACAAAGCAGTTTAAGTGAGCCCCAAGTGGCTGATACCGCCCGCTGGATTGCATCTGAAGGTGCTGCAGTGCGCGCGCTTACAGGCGAATTTTGTGATACTGGTTACGCGACTCCCGTGTGCCTTGTCAATGGTCAGCGCACTCGATTCAGGGCGTGCATAACGCGGGTCTATTCGAGCCGCTGCGAGAATGCGCTGGCTATTGTGATGCGCACCATTGCCAGCGAACCCTGGGATCTAGCCACGCACAAGTTACCGCAAGAATTGCTGAGATATTGCTTTGCAGACTCGGGACTTAATATGGTGGTGGGACCGATGGGCAGCGGTAAAACAACGCTAGTCGCCAGTATGATTAAGCATCTAAGTCTCACCACGCGTAATTATATTGTTACCTACGAAGACCCTATCGAGTTTGATTTTGGTCAAGTGCACGATGCCCCTATTCCGGTTGCGCAGACCGAGATTCGGGCGGGCGTTAGAGACTTTGCGCACGCGCTGGCGAACGTAACCCGCCGCAGTGCCGACGTTATCTATTGGGGAGAATCACGCGACCTTGATTCAATTCGCTCACTAACCGTTGCTTGTGATCTGGGTGCGGCGGTTTATACCACCGCCCACGCCAACTCAGTGGCCACCACTATACCGCGCCTGATTCGCATGTTTCCTGCACAGCAACGAGACGGTATGCAGGCGGCGCTCATTAGCGCCCTGCAAACACTGTGCTTTCAATGTTTAATTCCAAGTAGCGATGGTAGTGTAATTCCACTGCGAGAATACATTTGGCTGGATGACGCAGCCAAGAGCGACCTAATTGATTTACCGCTGGCGCAACTTAACCTAAGGATTCAAAAACTACAGACCCAACAAGGCGGCGATATTAGGGTAGCGCTCGATGCGCTGCTTGCGAGCGGTAGCATTTCGAGCTCAGTCTATGAGCAACAACTACGCAAACACCAAAAGGCGCGAGTCTAAATGGCCAACTATCACGCGCAATGGGCTAACAGTGCTTTGCGGCCAAAAATTTTTGGCGTTATCGATGCGTACGCAGGTATACCGTTGATCCTACTGGCGTTTGATCTGGACAACCCCTTTCTGTTCAAAATAGCTCTACTCAGTATTGTAGTGCTGAGTATCATGCATTACTTTGGTTATACGCCGCTCGCCTGCTATCTGGCGTTGCGGCGTAATTTCTCGCGATTTGTTAGTGGTGGACGACGCGGCACGTCGCAGTTTTTTGAGCAAAGTATCAATCGCTTGCTTCGCTAACTTCTCCAACCAAGGGTCATTAACTTACCTAAAACGCTAATAACAAATAACAATATTGAAATAACCAAGCGCCTTTGCAACACGTCTGTAACATAACCTAAAGTTATTTCTAACATGATGCGAAACCATTGTTAATTTACCGAGTTCGTCTGCATATTACGGCCCGCAGGAAGGCTATGAAGTAGTTGTCTCGTGGCCTCGATGAACGAATTTAACTTTCTTTTTTTACGGTGACATCATGGAAATCATGCTCTTAGTTTATGTAGCTTTGCTTGGTTTAGTGGCTCTTAACGAATTCACAGACCATTAATTCACGGGACTAATCAGCCCCTAACTGTTGATTGTGGATATGAGTGATCATCCGAGTCTACGATTAACGTGGCGACTGCTTTCGGTTCGAGCATTTCGAGTCAACCGCATACGCCTCACTCCTTACAGATTATTTTAAGGCCGCTATTTCTAGCGGCCTTTTTTTGCCCAAACTGTTCTTTGCCCCGTGGCTTTACGCACTAGCTGGCATACCAGACACCCACCTGTGGCATACCAGACACCCACCTGTATTTTTAGTTAACCCCCACATTTCCATCGCATGGGTTTGCTACACTCGGCGCATCTAAACTACGAGGTTTCAATATGAAAAACACTTTACGCACAGCCGCGCTGATTTTGGGCGCGCTCGTTTTAAACAGTTCCTTCATTAATAGCTCCTTAGCCGCCGATCATGGTCATGCTCAGACCGATCTAGATTCAATACTTGCCGCGCAATCGGATGAACACAAAGCGCGCTACGATGCTCGTAACCCCAAAGCAACCTTGGAATTTTTTGAAGTAGCGCCGAGCGAAACGGTATTTGAAGCGCTTCCTGGTGGCGGTTGGTATACCAAGATCCTGCTTCCTTTACTCGGCCCTGAGGGCAAATTGATTGGCGCAAGCTATTCACCGGCCATGGGTCAAGACTCAGGCAATGCCACGCCCGAGTCGATTGCCCGTCGCGAAGCCTGGCCAACCACTTGGCCTGCTGCCGTTGCAGAATGGGGTATCGAAAACGGGGCATCTGTGAGCGCAGTTAATTTTGGTGCAGTACCCGACGAGTTAGCAGGTACGGTAGATAAAGCGCTCTTTATCCGGGCATTACATGGTTTAGCGGGTTACGAAGCTGAGGGCGGTTACTTGTCTGCCGCGCTAGCCGACACATTCAAAGTATTAAAATCGGGCGGAATGCTCGGCATAGTCCAGCATGCGGCACGTGAAGATCGCAGTGGCGATTGGGCCAAGGGCCAATCGGGCTACCTAAAAGAATCCTTTGTAGTGGAAATGGCTACCAAGGCGGGATTCGAACTCGTTGCCTCAAGCGATATTAACGCCAATGAATTAGATCAAGCCGCCGAAGGTGATAGTGTGTGGCGTTTACCTCCATCGCTTAGTGGTGCGGCTGATAACCCAGAGCAAGCCGCGAAAATGGCTGCGATTGGCGAATCGAACCGTATGACGTTGAAGTTTAGAAAACCCTAACACCGCCCGTTAGGTAGTGCCAAAAGGCCGGCCGCAGTAACACTGCTCGCCGGCCTTTTTTATTGGTAGCTTGAGTAACAGAATTATCTGATAAAGAAACCCAGAATGAGTTGAATTTGATCTGCCCCATTTTCTGCAAACCTTCCCTATTTTCTGCAAAGAGGCACCGTGTCTTGGCGTTGGCCTTTGCTTTGAA
>CAYOXK010000096.1:0-10185 GCA_964407915.1 uncultured Gammaproteobacteria bacterium | reverse complement strand
GAGCCTCTGCCCCGCTTGCTCGGGCTCCACTTGAATAAAGCTCGGTTTGCTCCGATCGTTAAAATTAAGCTTGTCGGTCACAGTAAAAACATCGCTGAGTGGTCACAATTAAAATTAGGTGAGTACGTTAATCTATATGAATACAAATGGCGACCCCTACCCGCCTAAAGACGCTAAAAGCCACCTAAATGAGTGCATTTTCATGGCACTAGACGCCTCAGCCACAGCGAAATTGAGCGATTGCGGTACACACCACATACTGTTATGATCCGATGCGCTAAAGTATTGATTATTAGGGTTTTTTAAGTTGAGTTGCTGATTGATTTGGTTGACTCAGTAACCGTAACTATTTTTTGCGATTACTTTTAAGTTAGCCTTGCTAGCTGAGTTTGGTACTCAGAAACGGTAACTAAAACCTAAAATTAAGACCTAAAATTAAGACCTAAGCCAAACAGATTGTGGCCAAACAGATTGTGCCAAGCAAATTGTTTGATGAATTCACAGTGTCGTTGTATCCCCTGTTATTGAGCATTTTGCCATAAGTCGTTTGAGCGAAGTTCAAGTGCAGGCGAGTGCAACGATTTAGGTTACGGAATAAGCCCTGCAGGCTGTTCCATTCGGGGAATAGGCTCCTCCCTGTATGTTAGGAGTCAGATACGTTCAATGCTTCGGCAAATGAGCGAATTGGATAAGCATTGATTGCTTGGCAGTAGTACTGGCACGCAGTCACAGTAAAGGAAAAATTTTAAGTACACCTCACTCGCATAGTTATCGCCACCTGCGCATTGGGCTCGCAACGATTATCAATCGAAATCGAGTCTCGATTTAGGTTAGAGAAACACACTGGGTAACAAAAGACTCAAGCGTTTCGTTGTAAAGGGTTGCCGTTGCGGCGAGGGTTAAACGCAGCCACATTTTAATTTAATAGCAGTATCAAATTAGGATCAAATATTGGCACAGCGTTACCCCTCACTGGCGCATTTATGGCCTCAGGGACACGGCAGGTAACAAGAGCGAATGGTGCATCAGAAATCGATTTTATTCAGCACACCTGATTTAATCGAAACAGTCTAAGGTCGGTACATTAGGTCTTTGCATTAATTAGGCCGGCCGTACTTTATGGTGCACCAGTAGGTCAAACACGTTGTATCAAAGCGTTTTGCTAGACATACAACGAGCGTTTGCGATGCGTTTAAGCGTATTGAGACTGCTCTCAGAGTAGCTATTGAGCTAGCAGCAATCGGTATACATTGGCTTCGTGTGCGAGCCCTAGGAATTTAATGGCAGTACTCCATTTGGATTTCAAGCGGCGGTGTTTGCACAAGAGTCCTAAGGAGCTAATCGTGGTTTTAGCGCCGCATTGACGGCTAAATCGCTACTTAAAATTTTGTCTATTTTCTTTACACCTTAATCCTCTTCCCTCTTTGCTTGTTCGGCTAGCACTCCTATGTGCCACCCTTGTAGGTGGTTAACAATGAGCGCTCCGAGCTTGCTTCAAGTGGCTTACATCGATGGACATGATGTAGCGCTAAGCGTTCGCCATTGACGTATTGAAATCTGCACACAAGGCGTGTGCGATATGAGGAAACATGAAAAGAATGCTATTTAATGCAACCCACTCAGAAGAGTTGCGCGTTGCAATAGTCGATGGTCAAAGATTGGTTGATTTAGACATTGAGTCAGCCAGTTCCATGCAAAAGAAAGGCAATATTTATAAAGGTAAGATCACCCGCATAGAACCTAGTTTAGAGGCCGCATTCGTTGAATACGGTTCGTCTCGCCAGGGCTTTTTGCCTATGAAAGAGGTCTCACGTAACTACTTCAAAAACTACTCCTCTGAAGTTCCAATGTCGCAAGTTAAAATTGCCGACGTGTTGGAGACAGGCCAGGAGATATTGATACAAGTTGAAAAAGACGAACGTGGCAACAAGGGCGCCGCCTTGACCACGTTTATCAGCTTAGCTGGACGTTACTTGGTACTCATGCCAAACAACCCCAAAGGTGGCGGTATATCACGGCGTATTGAAGGGAGCGAGCGTCAAGAACTGCGCTCTGCGATGTCCGAACTAGAAATCCCCAAACAACACGCTCTCATTGCCCGCACGGCGGGTATCGGCAAATCGGCGGAAGAACTGCAGTGGGATCTCGACTACTTACAGCGCCTCTGGGATGCGATATACGCTGCATCTAGCGACCGACCCGCGCCTTTTTTGGTGTATCAAGAAACCAATCTGGTAGTCCGCTCGATTCGCGATTACTTTCGTAGTGATATCGCCGAGATCATTATCGACGACAAAGAGGTGTTCGAGCGCGCTACGCGCTTTATGAATCAAGTAATGCCAAGCAATGTCATCAAGCTTAAGTACTACGAAGACACTGTGCCCTTGTTCTCGCGTTACCAAGTTGAGCATCAAATCGAATCCGCCTACGCTCGTGAAGTACACCTGCAAGCCGGCGGCGCTTTAGTCATTGATCCGACCGAAGCCTTAACCTCGATCGACGTAAACTCGGCGCGTGCCACCAAAGGCGGTGACATCGAAGAGACAGCTCTACAGACCAATCTTGAGGCGGCCGATGAAATTGCTCGCCAACTACGCATCCGCGACCTCGGGGGCTTAGTTGTAATTGACTTCATCGACATGCTCGCACCTAAAAATCAACGTGCGGTTGAAAAGCGTTTAGAAGATGCTCTTAAAGAAGACCGCGCACGTGTGCAAGTAGGTAAAATCTCCAAATTTGGATTGCTAGAGATGTCACGACAGCGCCTTCGCTCTTCGATCAGTGACTCAAACTATCATGTTTGTCCGCGCTGTGAAGGCAACGGTCATATCCGCAGCGTAGGCTCATCGGCGTTGTCGGTGCTCCGCATCATTGAAGAAGAAGCGCTTAAAGAAAATACCGAAGCGATTATCGCGCATCTACCGATCAAAACGGCGACCTACTTATTAAACGAGAAGCGCCATGAAGTGACCATGCTCGAATCGCGCTTGGGCACGAACATTACCATCGTACCCACCATCGAACTCGAGACGCCCCATTTTAAAATTCAGCGTTTGCGTAGCGAAGACTTAGACGAAATGCCCACGCAACTGAGCTACAAAACGGAAATTCAAGAACCCAAAGAAGATCCGCGCAAAGCCCGCTATCAAAAACGCAATGCTGAGGCACCATTAGTGGCGCCTAATACTCAGCCAGCGGTGGCAATCGAGAGCATCGAGATGGGCGACCGTCCTGTGCCAGCACCTAAACCATTACCCGTAGAGCCCGGCATTTTTGTACGTTGGTGGCGTGCATTGTTTGGCAGTGGCGATGGCAAGCCCAAGTCCAAGAAACATCCTCAGCAGGGTGGCAAAGGTAAAGACGGTAAAGGTGGTCGCGGCAAGCAATCTCGCGGCGGGCAAAATCGTGGCCGTACTGACGGTGCCGCTCGCAGTGGCAGTCCAAAGGGTAATGCACAACGCACCAGTAATCCCCGTAACAGTCAACGCAATAGCAATAACCGCCGACCAGGTGGCGACAGAGCGGCTGCGCAAGACAATGCCAATGAGCAAACGGACGATACCAAGGTGCGTAACGAGCGCAATGCGCAAACGGTCACGCCCAATGGTAACGAGCAAAACAGCGGCGCCCGCAGTAACAACTCACGAAGCCGTGGACGGGGGGGGCGCGGTCGTGGACGCGGTCCAGCAAGAGCGAACAACGCTGGAAATGGCAGTTCTGTGGACGGCGCAAACACCAGCACTGGCAATAGTGACCCAGCAGCAAGTTCTAAAGCGCCCACCCAAGAGTAGTCTTGGCGTGAGATCAGCAAAGTAAAAACTTTACCTTGTAGGGGCATCAAATCTTGATGCCCCTTTTTTTTCACGGTCTAATAAGTCTATGTGCGGAATCGGTGGAATTATTCTTGGTCAGGGCTCATCGCGAGCAGAGCGGTTGCGTGCAGCACAGCAAGCCAAAACCCTCTTGCACCGCCTAGATCATCGTGGTCCAGATGACCGCGGCATTATTAGTCTTAACGAGCAAAGCGTGTACCTAGCACATACGCGTTTAGCCATCATCGAGCTAAGTAAATCTGCCAGCCAACCCATGCGGTCAGCCTGTGGTCGCTATTACTTGGTATTCAATGGCGAGATTTACAATCATGCTGAGCTGCGCGAAGCTTTGCGCAGCGACGGGGTAACGGTCGAATCTGCCAGTGACACAGAAGCATTACTATACTGGCTAATCACCCATCAAGAGCATGGACTGTCACGGCTGCGCGGTATGTTTGCTTTTTTCTTTTGGGATTCCCAGACTCAATCTGGTTTGGCCGCACGCGACCCATTTGGTATTAAGCCCCTGTATTATCACCATGACGCGCTCACGCAAAGATTGAGTTTTGCATCTGAAGTGCGGGCACTGCGGACAACGCTCGATGATGTGCAGGTTAACGCCATCGGCGTACACGGTTTTCTCCGCTTAGGTAGCCTACCCGAACCACAGACGATCATAGCGGACGTTCGCGCTTTACCCGCGGGACACTACGCTCTGTGGCAAAACGGTGCGATGAGTGAGCGCCGCTACTGGCCAAGTTCAGGCAACTCGCAGCCGCAAGTGTCGATGATTCGCACGCGCGCTGCGGCCGTTGCACATTTACGCACTGCATTGGAAGACACGATTGCTGCGCACTTTGTAAGCGATGTACCGGTCGGGATTTTTCTAAGCGGTGGCATCGACTCCACTCTGCTGCTGGCATTGGCAACTCAGTACTATCAATCGGCTGGCATAACTCAGCCTATATCGACCTTCTCGATCGCTTTTGAGCAACCAGAGTGGAACGAAGGCGATATCGCCGCGCTAAGTGCCACGCACTTTGGTAGCCACCACACAGAATGGGTGATCACTAAAGCGCAAGCTCAATCGATGTTTGTCGATTATTTAGCGGCAATCGACCAACCGTCGATTGACGGATTTAATACCTATTGCGTAAGCAAGCTCGCGCATGATCACGGCTACAAAGTCGTGTTATCGGGGGTCGGTGGTGACGAGCTGTTTGCCGGCTACGGTTCGTTCAAAACCGTGCCTCGATTGCGGCAGCTAGCGCGCCTCAGCAGCGTCTTTTGGCCCATAACTTGGTTAGCACATCGTGTACTATGGCGCCAACTACCCGCTAAATTACGGCGTATCACGGATATTTTGCGCAAACCGTTTACGCATTCTGCAGCCTACTTCGGCTTTCGCGGCATTTTTTCTGAACAAGAAGCGCTTGCACTCCAAGTTGCACTGCAGCTGCCGGCTAATGCGCTTGCGCTGCCCACCCGCGCGGATCCTATATTAAAAAATTACGAGCTAGAATTTTACCTGCGCAACCAATTGCTACGCGACAGCGATTGTATGAGTATGGCCTGGGGCTTAGAGTTGCGCGTACCATTAGTGGATGCCGTTTTCTATTCTCAAATCGAGAAGATCCCGTTGCGTTGGCGACAAGAGTTTGGCAAGACATTGTTGATCGACGCCGTTCCAGAATTACCCCGTTGGGTCGTGGAGCAACCTAAACGCGGATTTCGATTCCCGTTTGATGAGTGGCTCAGCTCAGACTGGTCGGAACTCGAGCTGGGTTTTAATTGGCCCAAGCATATTGCCGCAACTCCTTGGTACCGGCGTTGGGCCATCATTAGTCTACTCAACAGCATTCAGCGACTGGACCTAGGCACACCATATAAACCCATCACCTAAATCGACTTAGCCACCCCGCAACATCTTGAACCACAGCGACTGACTATGCCTATTAAAGTACTCCATGTGATCCCATCGGTATCGGTGCTTAGAGGTGGGCCGAGCACCGCAATTGTTGAGATGGTAAAGGCGCAGCGCGCGCTGGGAATAGACGCGTGTATTGCAACCACGAATGACCACGGCGATCACCTACTTGCGGTGAATACCCAGCAATGGAGCATGCTAGAGGGCGTTCCGTGTCGGTATTTTTCGCGCTGGAACCCTGCTTTGCGTCCGCTGCGCGAATTTGCCTATTCGGGTGCGTTCAATCGATGGTTTCGCCGCAATGCCAAGGAATACGAACTAATTCACATCCACGCGTTGTTCTCGGCCTGCAGTAGTTTTGCGATGTTCAGCGCGCGGCGTCAGCAAATTCCGTATGTCGTACGCACAATCGGACAGCTCGATGCGTGGTCATTGCGCCAGTCTGCGTTGCGTAAGAAACTGTTTCTGTGGGCGTTTGAACGGCGCAACTTACGCGGCGCGGCGGCGCTCCACGCCACCAGCGAAATCGAAGCAGTTCACATCCAAGAATTTGATAATTCCCTTGCAGTTACGGTGGTTCCGCTCGGGATCGTCGATGTAATTAATGCCACAGGACCAGCATTATCAGCACAACGTCATGCGGCGCACAATGAGCTAAAGCGCTCTTTGAACATTGCGGACGATGCACGGCTCGTGCTCTTTCTTGCCCGGTTGCATCCCAAGAAAGGCTTGGAGAGCGTGCTACACGCACTGGCTACCCATGCACATCTGCGTAATTGCCATTTGCTCGTTGCAGGCAGTGGCCACGAGCAGTACGAGTCTGCACTGATGCAATTGCGCACACAATTGGGGTTGACCGAACGAGTGCACTTCTTAGGCTTTTTACAACACGATGCAAAGCGCCAAGCACTGTTAGGTTGCGAACTCTATGTACTGCCATC
This sequence comes from uncultured Gammaproteobacteria bacterium, assembly GCA_964407915.1. GTDB lineage: Bacteria > Pseudomonadota > Gammaproteobacteria > Arenicellales > Arenicellaceae > Arenicella. Next base: position 3,505 of record CAYOXK010000096.1, on the reverse strand, counting down.
GGCGAGCGAAAACTTTGGTATTAGCGTTTTAGAGGCTTGGAACGCAGGCCTACCCTGTGTGATCAGCACCGGCGTTGCATTGCATCCAATCGTCACCGCCGAGGGCTTGGGGGCGGTTGTGAACGCTGAAGACTCTTTATCGGCTGAAGGCTCTTCACCGACGCTCGGCGATGCGATTGCGGGGTTGTTGCAAGACCGCGATGTTTTGTTGGCGATGAGCACGCGCGCTCGGCAGTATAGCCAAGCGCACTATACTTGGACGTCTATCGCCAGTGCCTTACACGCTCTGTATGCTCGAATACTTGGCGTGCAAAAGCCTTAGTTCTGTGCACGAAACACTTCTAAGGAAAATTCCGGAAATTCCTTAAAAAACACTCGGTTAACCAACAGGGCAAAGAGCACCGTACTCACCAGCGTAATAAACATAAGATGAATATAGTGCAAGCCAAACGGCTTGATGACCATACTCAAAAGCGCATAGAGAAAAACCCCAAACACCACCGCTACCAGCGCTGACACATAATGCGCATTTTTAAACAGCAGGGCGACCATAAAACAAGCCAAAATCGGCATGCTGAGTAAACCATACAGCGTTTGTAAGGTATTAATGATGCTTTCTGATTGCGCATAGAACGGCACCATGATTAGGGCTATGGTAATAAAGACTACGGTCACGTACAGATTCAAGCGTGGCACACTAAGAGCGCGCCCTGGTTTAACAAAATAGCGCTCATGGATGTCACACACGTAGAGGGCCGACGATGAATTTAAAATACTATTGAAGGTGGTCAGTACCGCTGCCGCCAATGCCGCGGCAAACGCACCCGACAGCCACACAGGCAATACGTCGCCTACAATGCGACCGTAGGCCGAGTCGCCAATATCCCCGTACAATTTATATGAAACAATGCCTGGCAATACGATCATCGGGGGCACCACTAACAAGCGAATAACGGCCGCGGCGTACACGCCTTTTTGCCCCTCGGCCACGGTTGGCGAAGCCATCGCCCGTTGCGTAATCGTTTGATTGGTACCCCAGTAAAAAATTTGAATAAACAACATCCCCGTCAACAAGGTATGCCAAGGAATATCCGAGGCACTGTCGCCAATCAGGGTTAATCGCTCACGGGGAATGCCTGAAAAATCCCAGTTAATCGCGTCCACGGCAAGGTACACCACCAACAGGCCTAAGCTCAGCAATAAAACGCCGCTGTAGGTATCCGACACGGCAACGGCTCTAAGCCCACCCAATACTGCATAGCCCGCGCCAACAATGGCGAACATAATGGCTAACGTAAGCAGGCTCACATCCAAATCAAACATGGTTTGCATAAACAGCGAGCCGGTATACAACACCGCTGGCAAAAATATAAACACATTGCCGAGCAAAAATAGCGCTCCGATCAAAGCGCGAATATGATGATTATTGTAGCGCCGTTCGAGCAATTCAGTCGTGGTAGTGCACTGATAGCGGTAGTAGATAGGTAAAAACACTTTGGCGAGAATAATTAGGCCAACCACGGCTGAGAATTCCCACAGCGCCAGCAGTGCCATCTGCCCACCATTCATGCCAACCAACTGATCCGTGCTGAGATTGGTCAAGGTGATGGAGCCCGCGACAAAAATCCAACTTAAGCCCCCTCCCGCTAGAAACACTTCTCTATTTTCGGCACGGGTTGAATGATCTACAAGGTCAGGAGCAGCGCGACATTTTAAATAGGTCAACACGCCAATTAAGAGCGTCACGAACAGGAACACGGCAAACTGCAGCGTTGGTAATGGCATCAAGAACTCCTTTGGCAACAGCGGTTTACCGCTTTTAATTATTTTGGTTTTAAATTAACACAGTCTTGTCTGCCGTTCCATTTGGCCGACTTCTCAGCAGCGACTTAAACAACGCGATAAATCCAAGGCGCTCCGTCAAACAATTATCCTCGCAGCTAAACAAAACTCCCGGATCCGCGCACCCTAAGCGCGCTCAAACACCGCAATCGACTCGACATGCGCTGTATGCGGAAACATATCGATCACGCCTGCATGTGTTAAGCGATAACCGTGTTTGTGCACAAGCTCACCCGCATCGCGCGCCAAAGTGGCGGGCCCGCAGGAAACGTATACGATCTTACTGGGATTAAGCGAGTTAATGCGTGTAATCATTTCGGCCGCGCCCGACCGCGGTGGATCAAGCAATACTTTGTCAAATTGACGCTCCAGCCAGCCGCCGTGCGAGGCTGCGTTCATTGTCTCCTTGAATAGATCGCCATAGAAGAACTCAACATTGTCTAAGGCATTCAAAGTTCGATTGTGGTTGGCGCGCTCCACTAACGCGTGATCGCCCTCCACACCGACTACCGACTTAGCCACGCGGGCGAGCGGTAAGGTGAAATTACCCACTCCCGAAAATAAGTCCAGCGCAGTTTCATGCGGCTGAACGTCGAGCAAGTCGATGGCTCGGGACACTAAGGCGGTGTTGATGGACGCGTTAACCTGAATGAAATCGGTCGGTAAAAATTCCACCACAATATTGAATTCTGGCAAGCTGTACATCAACGGAGGTGGGTTTGTTGGATACAAAGGATGTACGCTTTGCAAATTGTTGGGCTGTAAAAACAGCTGGATCGTATGCGCTTGCGCGAACGCGGTTAAGCTAGCCAAGTCGGCTTCGTTGAACGCTTCTAAGTGTCGAATAACCAACACAATGGAGTTATCGGCCACCGCAATTTCAACTTGGGGAATCTGTGCATGACAAGACAAACCCGACAAACAAGTCCGCAATGCAGGCAACAGTGCAGACACTTCTTGATTGAGCACATGGCATTGTTCAATGGGCTGAATAAAACTGGAATTGCGCTCCCGAAAACCCACAATTAAGCCACCCTTCTTCGGTACATATTTAACCCCAATACGCGCGCGCCGACGGTAACCCCAACGCTCTTTAATCAGAGGCTCGAGCACCTGTTCGGGGATGACATTGCCAATTTTCTTGAGATTCTCGAGCAGTTGCTCAGACTTATACTCAATGGCTTTATCGGCGTCTAGATGTTGCAGAACACAGCCACCGCATTGGCCAAACACTTCGCAGCGGGGTTCTATGCGAAATTCGGAGGCTATTTGCACCTCGCTTGTAGTACCAAACACATGCCCTGCGCGCTTCATGTGCGGCACAAACTCAACCTGCTCTCCTGGCAAGGCAAAATCGACAAACACCACTTTGCCGTCGGCGTCATAACCCACGCCACGGCCATCATGCGCTAAAGAGTGAATTTTAACGACTTGCGGAGTCGGATCAATTTTCTGACGAAAGCGGCGCTTGCCCATTCTGCGGTCCTATTTAAAATGCTGTACATGCGCGGAGTGCGCATAAAAAACGTGAAAGACGCGGATCACTTCCGCGCGGGAGAGCAATTGTAGTGCAAGCAACCGACAGAGCCTATATGATTTAATCTATACGAAGCATTTACCGTTTTCCAACCCTAACACTGAGGAGATTTACAATGGAGTATGT
>CAYOXK010000095.1:0-10266 GCA_964407915.1 uncultured Gammaproteobacteria bacterium | reverse complement strand
TTGCACATGCACCGCCATAGACTCGCGCGCCGCGGCCGCCACTTTGCTGGGGTTTGCTTGGGCCTCTTTGCGCCATTGCGCTACGCTCCAGCCAATCGGCAGATAGCCATTAACCGGATCGTGTGCCGAGGTTTGATCGGTCACCAGATCGGGCTTAATACCGTCTTTGACCATCTTTGGTAGCAGTTCCGCGGCATTGCCCAACACGCCCACCGAGATTGCTTTGCCTTGTGCGTGGGCGGCATCGATTTTTTGCAGCGCCTCACTTACATTGGCGGCGCTGGTGTCGAGATAGCGATTGCGCAGTCGAAAATCGATACGAGTTTGATCACACTCAATCACCAGCATTGAAAACCCCGCCATGGTTGCCGCTAAGGGTTGCGCGCCACCCATGCCGCCTAAACCCGCAGTAAGCACCCATTTGCCTTGTGGCTGGCCAGCAAAATGCTGCCGACCTGCTTCTACAAACGTTTCGTAAGTGCCTTGCACAATGCCTTGCGAGCCAATGTAGATCCAGCTACCCGCGGTCATTTGGCCGTACATCATCAAGTCCTTTTTATCCAGCTCGTTAAAGTGTTCCCAATTAGACCAAGCCGGCACCAAGTTAGAGTTGGCAATGAGTACCCGTGGGGCATCCACATGCGTTTTAAACACGCCCACCGGCTTGCCTGATTGCACACACAAACTTTCGTCGTCTTGCATGGTTTTCAAGATCGACAAGATGGCGTCAAACGATTCCCAGTTACGCGCGGCGCGGCCAATACCGCCGTACACCACCAAATCTTCGGGGCGTTCGGCGACTTCGGCATCCAAGTTGTTTTGCAGCATCCGATACGGCGCTTCGGTAAGCCAACTTTTGCAGTTGAGTGTGGCTCCGCGCGGAGCTTTAATGGTGCGTGAGGGGTCGTGGCGAGTCATTTTGGGTTGTGTGCTCATAGTCTTAATGTAAGTTGTTTGCGAGTTAAGCGGTATCGACCGACGGAGTATAACGAGCGCCCAGCTGATAGCGGCTCGACGGGTAAATAAGATCAACGGCGGTGACGACTTGGTTATTCTTCCAAGTGCGCCGACGTAACTTTAGGCAGGGCTCAGACGCTGGAATTTCTAAGTGCTTGGCCATAAAAGGGGTGGGCATGATCGCCAGCACAATATGTTCAAGCTCGTCGGGGCGTAAGCTTTTAATTAAATGTTCCGCAGGCGTTGTTTGGCTAAAGTCGATCTGCATGAAGTTAGGCACTAGCGCCGGGTTTACAGTGCGCTCTTCAATTTGAATAGGCACCTCGTCCTGTTTGTGCACCAGCACGACGCGATACAGTGCTGCGCCAACAGGCAGTTGCATGCGTTCGCACTGCTCGGCATTGCCCGACACTTGTTCAAGGCTAAGCAGCTGCGAGCTGTGTTGCTTGCCTTGTTGTTTGATCTCGTCGGCAATCGACACCAATTTAATTAAATGCGCATGCCGCGGCGGTTCCGCCACAAAGGTGCCCAAACCATGTACGCGCCGCAACAGGCCCTCGGCCGTGAGTTCGCGCAACGCTCTATTAATGGTCATGCGGCTGGTATTCAAACTCGCCACCAATTGGTTCTCGGACGGAATCAGCATGCCTGCTGACCATTCTTGCGCTTGTGTCTTAGCCCGAATCGCCTCTTTAATTTGCTGGTACACGGGCGTGGCGGCATCCCCCGACAGGCGCAGGTGCGCGTTTGACTGTGCGAGAGCGTTGCTCATTGTGCAACGCCTCGCAGTTGACCCCGATACAGCGTGCGCACGCAGGGGTTGTGGCCAATGCGGTAGCTTAAACTGGCTGGATCGTGCGCGTCCCACAATACTAGGTTGGCTAATTTGCCTACCTCCACCGTGCCTACCTGCGCTTGCAACCCTAACGCTTTAGCGGCATTACAGGTAATCCCAGCCAGCGCTTCGACAGGGGTAAGCCGAAACAGAGTACAGGCCATATTGAGCATCAGTAGCAAAGAGCTAACTGGCGAACTGCCCGGATTATGATCACTGGCTAAGGCGATGGGCACGTTATGTTCGCGCAACGCGGCAATGGGTGGTAACTGCGCTTCGCGCAAAAAGTAAAACGCACCCGGCAGTAGTACCGCAACGGTATTGTTGGCGGCCAGCACGGGTACATCTTGGGGGCTTAAATATTCGATATGATCCACTGACTGCGCGCCTAATGTGGCAGCCATAATTGCGCCCTTTTGGTCGCTCAGTTGTTCGGCGTGTAACTTAATAGGCAGGCCATGCAGTTGGGCGGCGGTGAATACGCGGTGCACTTGTGCCGGTGTAAACGCAATGTTTTCGCAAAAGGCATCAACGCTATCCGCCAGTTTTTGGGCGGCGACCGCTGGAATCATGTGCGTGCACACGTGATCGATATAGGCGTCCGCGTTGTGCTGAAATTCGGGTGCTAGCGTATGAGCACCTAAAAAAGTAGTAGTAACGTCAATCGGCAGCTCGCGGCCTATGCGGTGTGCAACGCGTAACATCTTGAGCTCGGTGTCTAGGTTTAAACCGTAACCTGATTTTATTTCCACGGTGGTTACGCCTTCGGCCATAAAGGAGGCTAAGCGTGCGCTAGCTAAGTTGAAAAGCTCGTTCTCGCTGGCCTCGCGTGTGGCGGCGACAGTAGACACTATGCCACCGCCATTGGCGGCGATCTCGGCATAACTCGCGCCATTGAGTCGTAGCTCAAATTCGTGCGCGCGGTCGCCAGCGTAGACTAAATGCGTATGGCAATCGATAAGACCCGGGGTTACGAGTTTACCCCCGCAATCGACGGCCTTGTGAGGTTTGGCCAAAGCTACAGGCTCTGCATCGCTGCTATTGCCTAACCACACGATACGCTCGCCTTGTATGGCGATGGCCCCATTGGCGATAAGCCCATAAGAGGCTGCGCCGGGCGCGTCTGCCGCTGGTTGCATGGTGGCCACTTGGGCGTTGTACCAGAGCGTGTCGAAGTCTGGAATAGAGTGGCTGATAGCGGATTTTTCGGTGAGCGACATGCGAGTTACAGTGTTCTTTTTAAGGATCGAATACGGCGCTAGCGCTCGATGTTGTGGTAAGCAGAGTGCAATCTAGCACACTTGTATATACAAGTGCAATTCTCTATACTCGCCACACTCTGATACTAGCGCGCTTAAACTACGCGGGCTTTTTTAAACGACTTGTTTACGTGACTTGTGCGCGCGACGCGTAAACCGTGCGATAACTGGAAATATCTATGACCACCACTGTGTGCTATCAATCTGCATTGCTCGAAACCGGATGGGCACGCGATGTGCGCGTGACGGTGAGTGCGGCGGGTGATATCAGCGCAATTGAAACGGATGTGGTGGGTGCGCAGCCGGGCGTGTTGTTGCCAGGATTATGCAATGTGCATTCGCATGCACATCAGCGCGCGATGGCGGGGCTCGCCGAGCGGGCAGGTACCGACGCGGACAGTTTTTGGACGTGGCGCGAGACTATGTACCAATTTGTGCAGGCCTTACAACCCCAGCATTTGCACGCCATTGCCGCGCAGCTCTACTTAGAGCTGCTGAGCGCTGGCTACACCCGCGTGGCCGAATTTCAATACGTGCATCACCAGCCTAACGGCCAGCCCTACGCCAACCCAGCGGAACTGTCTTTGCAAACGTTGTACGCCGCGCAAGCGGTGGGTATCGGTATTACTAATTTGCCCGTGCAGTATCAGTTTAGTGGATTCGGTGGTGCCGGTATCGGTGCTCAGCAACGCCGTTTTTACAATGAACCGGAAGCCTTTTTACGCATAGTGGAATCACTGCAAGCGGCAAGCGCCAATAACCCCAATTCGAACGTAGGTGTGGCGGGTCATTCCTTACGCGCCACCAATGTTGAGTCGTTCTCGCAGGTATTAAATGGACTGACCGATGCAACAGCGCCCATTCATATGCATATTGCTGAACAAGTAAAGGAAGTAGAAGAGTGCATTACGTGGTCGGGCCAGCGCCCCGTTGAATATTGTTTAGACCATTTTGCGGTTAACGCGCGATGGTGCTTGGTGCACGCCACGCACATGACGCCCGACGAAACACGACGGCTGGCGCACAGCGGTGCCGTAGCAGGTTTATGCCCCACTACCGAAGCGAATTTAGGCGACGGTTTTTTTAATGCCACGGACTATCTGCGGGCAGGCGGTGCGATGGGCATTGGCTCAGACAGCCATATTTCTACTTCGCCTGTGGAAGAACTGCGGTGGTTGGAATATGGGCAGCGCCTATTGCATCATTCACGCAACCAATTGGCGGGTGGTCTTGGTTTAAGTTCCGGGCGAACGCTCTTAGAAGCCGCTCTGCGCGGTGGCGCCCAAGCCTGCGCACATAATAGTGGTGCGTTGGCCGTGGGCAAGCGCGCCGACTTTATCGTGTTAGACGATGAGCACCCGCTGTTAATTGGCCGCGCGGCCGATACCGTTATCGACAGCTGGATCTTTTCGGGCAATAGCAATCCTGTCCGCGATGTGTACGTGGGCGGCAAACACCTTATTCGCGATGGTCAGCATGCGCAACAAGCCGCGATTAACGCCGCGTTTCGCACCGCTGTTCGAGACTTACACAAAGCACTTTAATCAAACGCATTTAACAACCGCTTTCGAGCGACTGAACCCGCAAATACTCACTATGGCACAACCAGTTCAATTAACTCTAAACGCCGGCGAATTAAGCCTAGCGCAAATGCGCGCGGTGTACTTTAACGGTGTGCAACTGAGCCTCGCCGACGCTACTTGGGAGCGTATTCAAACCGCCCAAGCACTGGTGAAAAAAACCGTGGACAGCGGCGAGATTGTGTACGGCGTTAACACGGGCTTTGGGCGATTGGCGCAAAAGCATATTGAACCCGAACTACTCAGCGAGTTACAACACAATTTAATTCTCTCGCACGCTACGGGGGTGGGTGAGTATTTAGATAACGCTACCGTGCGTTTGATTTTGTTACTGAAGATCAATGGATTGTCGCGTGGCGTATCGGGTATTCGCCGTGAAGTGCTTGAGCTGCTAATCGCTATGCTCAATCACGATGTTTTGCCCGCTATACCCGAAAAAGGCTCGGTGGGAGCGTCGGGCGATCTCGCGCCGCTCGCGCATATGAGTCTGCCGATTATTGGCGAAGGTAAAGTGCATCTGCAAGGTGAATACTTAGCCAGTGCCGAAGCCTATAAACGCGTGGGTCTTGCGCACCTGCAACTGAGCGCTAAAGAGGGGTTAGCTTTATTAAACGGCACGCAAGTGTCGACCGCGTTGGCACTTAAGGGCTTGTTCGAAGCCGAGCAAAATATGAATGCCGCCTTGGTAGCAGGTAGTTTAACAGTAGAAGCCGCCTTGGGCTCGCGCACGCCGTTTGATGCGCGTATTCAGGCGGTGCGGGGCCAGTTAGGTCAAATAAGGGTAGCCGAGATATATCGCGCATTGCTAGGCGATGGCTCGGCGAGTAATAGCGAGATTGCCAATTCGCATGCCGAATGCGACAAAGTACAAGACCCGTATTCGCTGCGCTGCCAACCTCAGGTGATGGGTGCGTGTTTGGATCAACTATACAATGCGGCGCGCATAATCGAGATTGAAGCCAATGCCGTGTCTGATAATCCCCTGATTTTTGTTGAAGAAGGCGAAATTCTCTCGGGTGGTAATTTCCATGCGCAGCCCATTGCCTTTGCCGCCGACAATATGGCCTTGGCAATCGCCGAAATTGGCGCGATGTCCGAACGCCGCATGGCCATGTTACTCGATACGCAGATGAGCCAACTGCCACCCTTTTTGGTTAAAGATGCGGGCGTGAATAGTGGTTTTATGATCGCGCAAGTAACGGCTGCGGCGCTCGCCAGCGAAAACAAGAGCCGAGCCCATCCGGCCAGCGTAGACAGTCTGCCTACGTCGGCCAACCAAGAGGATCATGTGAGCATGGCCACATTTGCCGCGCGGCGTTTGGGGGACATGAATTTAAATACCCGTTACATCGTGGCCATTGAATTGCTCGGTGCGTGTCAGGGTATTGAGCTGCGCCGGCCATTGCGCTCGAATAAGCAATTAGAGGACTACTGGCAAGTGGTGCGGAGTGTGGCCGCTTATTGGGATCACGACCGTTACTTTCAGCCTGACCTAGAAGCCATCGCACGGCTCATTCGCGACAATTCGTTTGGCGCATGGGTTAATCAATATTTAGAAGGCTAGCGCCGCTTTTAAGTATGTTTAAACTCGCAAGACAGACTTAAATTAGCCAATTAGAGGACGCACATCGTGGCCGTTAAAGACATACTCACTATTGGACATCCCATTCTCGCCGCAAGGGCGGCCGAGGTGGAACCGTCGCAGATTAATACCCCCAAGGTACAAGGCTGGATTCAAGATATGGTTGACACGATGCGCCATGCTAACGGTGCGGGTATCGCGGCCAATCAAATTGGTATTCCTTTTCGGCTCTTTGTGATTGAAGTGGGTGACAACCCGCGTTACCCCTACAAGCCTAAAGTACCGCTTACGGTGATTATTAATCCCAGCATTACGTTTTTAAGCGAGCAAACATTTGTGTCGAACGAAGGCTGTTTGTCGGTGCCGCAACTGCGCGGCAATGTAGACCGACATGTAGAAATTCAAGTGGACTATTTGGATCAAACCGGCCAAGCCGTAAAACAAATTATTCGTGGATATTCTGCCTGTACTTGGCAGCACGAGTACGACCACCTAGATGGCATTCTGTTTCCTCATCGAGTAAACGACAAAACTTCGTTCTGCTCGTGGCAGGTGTTTCAAGAGTTTTACCAGCAAGACTACGCGAAACACGTTGAGGCTTTGGTAGCCGAGTGGGGCGCGTAATACTTTGTTGCTCCGCAGCTAGTAGCTGTAGCGCAGCGAAGCACTGGCCTCGGTGTTGTTTTGATTGAGTAGGTTCAGCCCTAGCGCATTGAACTCAGTATCCTCTGTATCGCTATAATTGAGCCCGAGGTTAAGGGACAATCCTCGGGCTATATCGTAACGCAAACCCAGCGCATAAGACGTTTCGTTTTGCCCTTCGATCTCGCCTACATGGGCCGCGGCCGAGGCGGTCCACGCATTCCATTTACGCGTGGCTCCCACCGACACATAACGGCGGTCGGCTCGGTCTTGTAAGGTGCTGAGTTTCTCAACACCTACGCTCGCATCCACAACAGTACTACCGTAGGTAAGTTCTGCGATTAGCACTAAGGACTGCGAGTCGATTGGCGCTACGCTTTCTAATACCTCAGCGCTCGTGTCCTGCCAACGCAGCGCGAAGCGATAATCCTTGTTTCCCATGGGGCGCTGAAAGTTAACACCGATGGCATAATGCGAATCATCGTCGATGGTGGCAACTATTTGAGTTGGGCCAAAACGGGTAAGGTAAGAAATGCCTGTATCGCTAAGCGCAATTAGTTCGCTATCAAAATTAAGAACGGCGTTGCCCGTGCCGCGTATCCGCCTTGTTTGCTCTCGAACCAAACCGCTAACATCACCCACTGCCACCGTCCCCCACACACCGCCTAAAAAGATGGCCGCGTTGTCGACATAGTTATCGCTGTTCTCTAGACCGCTTACATACGATGCAAAGTAGCTTGCCCCAAGGGTCCAACTATTGCGCAACTGAGTTTCGGCGGTAAGTTGTACGCTGTTGGTTAATAGCGTGTTGTCGTCGTGCAGGTCGGAGTCTTGCGCGGCAATATCTACGAGCCCATTGAGTAAAAAAGTAGTATCGCCAAGCTCGATGGCCAGTGGTTCTTCAACAAAGGAAAGGTTCTCGTAATTAAGATCCACCGCCCAACTGTTGATCGAATGCGTGGCGCCCAGCAATGTGGTTAATGCTACACAGAGGGGTGCGCACTGGTCAGTCTTTAGTTTGCGCATGGCTATACCCTCTTTGGAAATAAATTGTGGAAAGCTTGCTGTGCGATGGCACGACCCGCTCGCAAACCTTCGGTGTGATCCATCGTCCAATGCACACCCCCGTATAAACGGCTTAAGCTGTTCTCATCTGAAATTTGCTCCAAGCTGGTCCAATAACGGGTGATGCCGCGCAATTGGGGCCAAAGTACTAAATCTGGTGATTGGCCCGTTAGTGATATTTGGTCGGAACCTCGTATCAAACTGATCAGCTCAGTGCCAGCGGCTCCAAAAGTAGAATGCCCAGAGGTATAAGCAGGAAACGGTGGTGTAGGAATAAGACTCTGCCAATTCGATTGCCTGACGACACGCGGGTCGGTGTTCCCAAATTGCTCAGCACGTTGGCGAATAGCGCTCTCGGGGCGCACAATGTCGTAGTGATATTTGTTGTCCCAAGCGCAGATAGACGCGTCGCACTGAGTCATGCCAATTAAGGCGAAATTGCGGGCAAGCTCAAGAAAGTTTTGAGGGTGATCTTTTAGCACTTGAATAGCCAAATATATGAAGTGGCCTGGCGGGGTTATGCCCCAAGGACCGTCTTCCCAAAAAATTGCGATTTCACTTTGGTCGCTAGTGCGGCGTGTGCTGTCCATGCCGCCGATGGTGCGAATGTAATGGTAGTCTTCGGCAAACTCTGGGCTGGCCGGGTCAAGAAACTCGGTGGCGCGAAACTGTGATGATGAGGTCATACTCCACGGTTTAATTTTACCGTGACCAGGGAATAGGCCACGGTCGAAAGTGCTAAAAGCAGGCCCAGGTGTGGTGCCGTAAAAAGGGCCCGTGGGTCGCCATCTTAAGGTGTCTTCACGACGCGCATAGCGGCCCAGATAAAAGTTGGCTTCGCTGGGCTCGGCGCCGTCGTCGTTGCGCATACGCACCACATGCCTGCCGATCTTTTTGCCCCACTCAACCGCTTGCGACTTAGTTTCGGAATCAGCAAAGCGCTTAAGGAATTTATTGCGCTCGATCACAAAAGGTTGTTGAAACACTTCGGCCGCCGCAATCGAAAACGCCACTGCGTAAGCAATCTCGGGGTCGGCATTACTAGGGCCAGCGCCTAGACCGTACGGCTCGGTATAAGTCTGTGTAATTCCGTTGGCGGCCAGAAAGCCCGCTACCATCGGCATGGCAAAGTTATAAGCGGCGCGCGGTGGTGTGATGCGTTGGTCACGAGTTTGTTGCAATATAATGTCTACCCACTCGAAAACCGTATTGAGTTCTGCAGGTTGGATGATCTGGCTTAAATAAGAGTTGGCACTCCCATACGGAGCCGTCGCGCAACCTGCGGTAGTGATTACCGGTAGGGTTGCTAGGCTCTTAAGCAGCTGACGTCGAGTTATGTGCATACTGGTTTGATTTTAAAGTAAAGAAATGGGGCACTTGCCGACCCATAATACTAAATCTGATGCCTGAGTGTTAGTGAGCTCGAGCCATTTGCCGCAAGCATTGCGGCTGGTTGGCTGCAGGGGAGTTGCTTAAAAAAGCATAGGCTTACCGCTCGGTCAACACCAACTACGTTAGCGGTCTTGATTTCAAATTAGTATCAATGGTGATACCATAATTGGCGTAAATAAAATTACCAAGATTGTCGCAGCAATGCGGGCCAATCCCAAAGCCATACGGTTTGATGACCTATGCAAGGTTTGTGATGCGTTTTTTGGTGAGTCTCGTCAATCGGGCTCTAGCCATAGGGTATACAAAACACGCTGGTGGGGAGATCCGCGAGTAAATATTTAAAATGCTAAAGGTAAAGCCAAGCCTTATAAGGTGAGGCAAGTTTTAGCGGCTATTGATCGGTTGGAGTTGGAGAATGGCTAAAGCAGTTGATCGTTACACTTATCGTGTTACTTGGTCTGAAGAGGATCGAGAGTATGTTGGCTTGTGCGCCGAGTTTCCAAGCTTGAGTTGGCTGAATGCAACGCCAGAGAAAGCGCTGGCGGGTATTCGCAAATTGGTAAAAGAGTGTCTTAGTGAAATGCAGGCACGCGGTGAAGCGGTGCCAGAACCCATTTCTGCAAAAAATTACAGCGGAAAGTTTATGGTTCGTTTACCCCCCGAGGTACATCGTTCGCTGGCAATTCAGGCGGCGGAGGAGGGTGTAAGTTTAAATAGGTTAATCGCGAGTCGTTTGCATTAAGAACGGAGTAAATAAAGCGTTCTGAGCACTTGACTAAGCGCGTGCGCAAGGGTATTTTCTCGCATCTTAAAAATGCCTGACGTTCTGCTAGGCATCCTATATGGCTATGTAGCTCAGTCGGTTAGAGCACAGCATTCATAATGCTGGTGTCGGTGGTTCAAGTCCACCCATAGCCACCATTCTCCTTGTTTAGCACTCAACTCCAATTCTGC
>CAYOXK010000094.1:9189-10276 GCA_964407915.1 uncultured Gammaproteobacteria bacterium | reverse complement strand
ACCCGAGCGCGTGCGGGTGATTTTTTAACGCTGTGTAAAACGCCAGACTTGGCGTGCGAAGTCACGCTGCAACCGATCGACCACTTTGGATTGGATGCGGCCATTTTGTTCTCGGACATTTTGACTATTCCTGATGCCATGGGTCTGGAGCTGGTGTTAGAGGAGGGCGTGGGACCAGTCTTTCAAAAGCCCGTGAGCACTGCCAAAGATATTCATCGGTTGGGTGTGCCCGACATGCAGGCTGATTTAGGCTATGTGATGGATGCGGTCGCACTTATTCGACGGGAGCTCAACGATCGTGTGCCTTTGATCGGTTTTACTGGCAGCCCCTGGACACTGGCGAGTTACATGGTGGAAGGTAAGGGAAGTAAGGAGTTTGCCAAAGTAAAAGGTTTGATGTTTAGCGACCCCGCGCTCATGCACACATTGCTGACGGTGGTTACCGATTCGGTTATTGCCTATTTGCAAGCCCAAGTGCATGCAGGCGCACAATCACTCATGGTATTTGATACCTGGGGCGGCATGCTCTCCACTTCCGCCTACCAAACGTTTTCGCTTGCTTATATGCATCGCATAGTATCAAAGCTCAAGTCGGATCCCGTCAGTCAATCGACCCCCATCGTATTGTTTACCAAGGGCGGCGGCCAGTGGTTAGAACTGATCGCAGATACAGGTTGTGATGGTATTGGTTTAGATTGGACGGTGGATCTAAGTCAAGCCAAACAACGAGTGGGTGATCGAGTGGTACTACAGGGCAACATGGACCCGGTGGTGATGAGCACCAATGCTGCCGCGGTAGCTCGAGAAGCGCACGCAGTTTTGGACGCCTACGGAACGGTAAATACAAGTGATCGGGGGCATATATTTAATCTAGGTCATGGCATACAACCTTCGGCCCGGCCCGAGAATATGCAGGTGTTGGTGGACACGGTGAAAACGCATAGTGCGCAGTATCACGTTTCAGCCAGTTAAGTGTTGTTGGTGTTTTACCGAGAACAAAGTAAAGGCTCTTTGTGGGGTAAGCGGCTGAAGCTCTTCATGAAAGGCGGCTGAAGCTCTTTATGCAAGCTGGCTGAAGCTCTTTATG
>CAYOXK010000094.1:0-9089 GCA_964407915.1 uncultured Gammaproteobacteria bacterium | reverse complement strand
GGCTGAAGCTCTTTATGCAAGCTGGCTGAAGCTCTTTATGAAAGGCGGCTGAAGCTCTTTCCCTTTTTTCTAGACAGCTGTGTGCTAACCTATCGCTTTGATTTATTGATGTGTAGGGTTGTTGCGAAGGTCCAATGATCAATTTTAGCCAAATCGAGGCCGATATTTTTATCGGGTCCGCGCCGCTTAATAGTGTGGATGTTGCGCGCTTGAAGCAAATGAAAGTGACTTCGGTGTTGTCGCTCCAAAGTGACGACGACCTAAAAACCCATCGTATCGATTGGGACAAGCTACAGTCAGCCTACCACTACAATGGAATTGTGGTGCAGCGCTTTCCTATTATCGATTTTGATGAGAAAGACCTCGGCGACAAGCTGCCGCGCGCGGTGCTTGGCTTACATACCTTACTTACCGAAGGCCATCGTATTTACACGCATTGCAATGCAGGTGTATGTCGCGCTCCCGCAACGGTGCTGGGGTACTTATGCCATTATCGTGGCATGCAGTATGATGCAGGGTTGGCCTATATTCGTCGCGCCCGCCCGCAAGTCAATCCGTATCGATCGGCGGTGGAACTGGCGCTCAAAGACCTAGATGGTGACTATTAGCCACTGTGCCGTCATTGGGTGATGTTACTGAGGGTTTTGTGCCAAGTCGAGGAAGCCTTCGGTGCGTAAAAAGTCCAAAACCAAATCTCTCACGGCGGGTTGGGCTGCTTCCGTTGGATGTAATCCATCGGCCTGAATATAGCCTTCCAGACTAAAAAACTCCTCTCGGTAGAAATCCAGAAACGCTACGTTCAATTCTGTCGCTAGATCTCGATAGACTGAGCGGAACGCGTCTATGTAGCGTGGGCCATAACTAGGTGGCATAGAAATGCCGATTAATACAACATCGATGTCGCGCATTCGAATTTGTTCGATCATGGCCTGTAGGTTCTGTTTTAACAGCGTGGTAGAGCCGCCACGTAGACCGTCGTTAGCGCCTAATTCGAGTAACACTAATTGCGGCTTAAGTTCATCTAAGGTCACGCTCAAGCGTGCTAGCCCGCCTGAGCTCGTCTCACCGGAAATGCTGGCGTTGATTAATGCGTATGGCGGTGGTAAGTCCTGCGCGAGTAACTCCACCCACCCTTGCGTTGGATTGATCCCAAAGGCGGCGCTCAAGCTGTCGCCGTAAACCACTATTGTTTTGGCGGTCACGGTTGGCGCGAGGGCGAATACTGCAAGCAGAATAAGCAAGCCGCGTTTGGCCATTCGCAAGGAAGAACTAAACATAATAAGAAAACAATTTAACGTTCGTCGCTGTCTAGATAAGCCGCTAGTCTAGCGAACACCTAGCAAACCCAATGTGGGGGGCAAAGCGGCCGCTTACTCAATAGTAAGCTAAGAACTTTAAGCCGCGGCCAAAGCCACTAAAACCTGACGCGGACGATCACCCGTGAAAGGCCGTCGGCCATGCATCGTTAACTTGTTGTCGATCAGTGCCACATCACCGTCTTGCCAAGGAACATCAAAGGTAAAGTCCTTGCTTAAGGTGTTTATGAGTTCCAAGGCCGCTATGCTGATGTGCGAGCCATCGCCAAAGGTGATGGCAACCGCCGGGTTCTCTTTTACGCCCTGCCAGCCAAGATAGGCTGCCAGCAGTTGGTTGTAAAACACTTCAGTGCCGTCATCGAGCTCTCGCACTGCCGGTAGCACAGGTGTTACTGCTTTGAGCCGTCCGTCGTCTAACCACTCCCATGAATAGCCAAGCTGTTGTAGCTTGCTTTCAGCTTCATCCTTACTGGCTACGCTCAGGGTGCTTTTCCAACTACGTCCTTGGCCACTCGCGCTGTTATTTTCGGCGGGCATATACGTCGTGTATTTTAGCCCCTTGTTGGCAAATTCTTGAGCGAGCGCTGGGTCGGCTGCGCGCAGTGCAGCGTACAATTGATCAGAACGGCAGATAGGCGAGGCGCCGCCCTGTTCGGCCGCACTCTTACAAAAGAAGAACAACTTGTCAGGCGAAATTGGCGTTTGCGCCATTTCATGATGTAGAAAAATCTCGACATCTTTAGGCGCTTCATTGGCTGTGAAAACCCGCTCGGTGAAGTTGATTCGCACCGCGTTGGATAACGATTCTTGATAGGTAAAACTCGGGTAGCCGAACGTCGCCGCAAAATCATCAAAAGATTCTGCGCTGTCTATGGGAAACCCGCGAAACAAAACAGTGCCCGATTGCGCCAACGCAGCTTCGATCTGCGCGAAATTTTGTTCAATCCACGCACAGGTCTGTGCCAAGGTCTGTACTGACTCTGGCGCCTTAACTACCAAAGGGAAAGCGCCGGTGGCAAACTCAAGTTGATGCTCCACAGGTATCGTCGGAAGGGAAGTTGTCATAGCTAGTGCCGTATCATGTCAAAAGGGTTAAGTCAGAACTACTAATCGAGACAGACTGTTCAATCGTAAATTGGAAAGAAAGTATTAAAGGCAGCCTCGCAAAACTCTCCGGGGTCGTTAAAGCGGCGATTGGCGTTTAAAGCGGCTATCGACTGCATTTCTGTATCGCTCAGGCTAAAGTTGAACACATCTTTATTCTCGAGCATCCGCTCAGGCTTGCTAGTTTTGGGAATAATCGACGTGCCACGTTGAATCCCCCAGCGCAGCACAATTTGCGCTGGCGTTTTGCCGTGCCGTTGTGCCGCTTGTTGCACGACCGCTTGTTCCAGCACGGATTCCGTTTTGGCGGCCATGTTGAGTTCTAGGTATGACAGAGCGCCCAGCGGCGAAAAGGCCGTAACTTCTATTTGATTAAGGGCGCACAGCCGCAGTAATTTTTCTTGCGTTAAATACGGGTGAGATTCAATTTGCAGCACAGCGGGTTTGATCCGAGCGTAGCTGAGCAGGTCCTGCATTAGCCCAGTATTATAATTACAGACACCTATATGTCTTGTTTTATCGGTTGTATGCAACGCTTCCATTGCCCGCCATGTATCTATTAGCGGAACGTTTGCGCGGCGCATCCCCAGGTCGGGTTGACTGGGATCGAACAGCCACTCAGCGGGATAGCGCGTTGTAAATGGTACAAATTCAAGTGCAATAGGAAAATGGATTAGATACAGATCTAGGTACTCAAGCTGCAAGTCAGCCAAAGTTCTGTCAAGTGCAGCCTCAACGTGCTCAGGGGCATGGTAAGTATTCCAAAGCTTCGATGTAATCCATAAGTCCTCGCGCTTGCACAACCCATCGGCAAGCGCTTCGCGAATGCCATCCCCCACTTGTTGTTCGTTGCCATAATCGCTGGCGCTATCAAAGTGGCGGTAACCCGCGGCGATCGCATCATAAACGGCTTGAGCGCAGTCCTGCGGTGCAATTTTCCAGAGACCAAAGCCAATGAGCGGCATGCCAACTGAGTTGACTGATGTTTGCATGTGAATAAAGTGACCGTTAATTTGTGCGTTTTGAATTATTGTATCTTATATAAGACTTAAGTCATAATAGCAAAGTAGTGAAAAAAGTGGCGAATAATAGTTTGAAAATGTTTCGAGAGTCATAGTTTAAGGTGCTAGTGTGTGAGCCGAGGTTGTTGCTAAACTCAACCTCGAGAGCCCTGTTCGTGTGCTGCTAGAGGTCCGTTGAATGCCATTGTTTGCTTGAGCCAACTTAGTACGGCAACCCAGCACAAGGTCAACATAGTAACACTCAGTACACGGAAGTTCTGTTCGAGCACATGCGCCGCTCGCATTGCACAATGCCGTCGCGATGTCTCGGCTGTTCGCAGGCCCATTAAAGGGATACCACAATTATGACGACGAATTTTCAACCTTTGTATAAACAAGTTTATGATCTTCTTACCCAGCGCTTAAGAGATGGCCATTGGAAGCCCGCAGGTTTGCTGCCGAGTGAGTTTGCGCTCGCAGACGAACTAGGGGTGAGTCAAGGTACTGTCCGCAAAGCGCTCAATCAGTTGGTGGCCGAACATTTACTTGAGCGGCGGCAGGGCAAAGGTACTTTTGTTGCTGAACACACTCAGGAGAGTTCACTTTTTAGATTTTTTCGATGGCGCGAACCCGGTGGCGAAAGCCTAATTCCCGAGACTCAAGTCATCGGCAGTTCTCGACGCCTTGCGAATACTCAAGAGCTGGCAAAACTCAACTTACAAACGGGTGAAGAGATACATGAAGTTGTGCGTTTGCGGTATTTAAAAAAGCAAGCGGCATTGCTCGAATTCGTGATTCAGCCTCTGTCGGTATTCCCGCAGATCGATCAGGTGACGGAGCTGCCTAATTCCCTGTATACCTTTTACCAAGTGCGGTATGGCATATCAATTATCAGTGCGCGCGATGAACTGCGGGCGGCAGCTCTGCCGGCGGCGTATGCGGGCCACCTTAATTTGCCCACCGCGCACCCAGTACTCGTGGTGGATCGGGTCAGCATCAATATTGATGGGCGTACCGTAGAATGGAGTACGGCGTATTGCAGTACCGAATCGTTTTCTTATGTTGTTAATTTAAAGTAGTGCCGCGCTCGATGCTTATTTTGTTGCGGCTTTAGTCATTATCGTGTTGGTCTCTGACTGGTCTGTTTGATAAAAATGAGCACATTCTCTCCTCCGAATATAGCCGCGCCGACATTGTCGAGTTCGTATTTGTTGGCACCTGATTGGAATGCAATTGAACCGCTCGCGCTAAGTTCTGAGCCGATCTTGCAGGACGATCACTCGGTACGATTCAGTAGCAACCAAGCTCCTTTGGAGATGCGCTTTGAACGCGTTGCCGGGCGCATTGTAGTGCGTCTTTCAAGCGTGCCGAATCAACGCGTCGATTATGGTTTGCTCGTCAGCGATAACATTGCGCTCAAGCCAACCATACGCGTCAATGCATCCGAGATTGAGTTGTGCGTAGAAGATGTAGTCGTGCGAGTTGGCGTCAATCCTTTTACTTTGGCCGTGGATTATGCCGATGTGGTGCACGCTCTGCGTTCGCCCACCGACAGCCACTTTGAGCGCGAGCATCGCTTGCCGCCGCTGGCTAAAACACCAGAAGGTTGGCTCTTGAGTTTAAATTTGAGCTCTGCGCAAAGTGTTTATGGGTTGGGCGAGAAATGGGGCAAGTTAGACAAACGCGGTCAAATTGTGCGCTCCTTTAACCACGATGCCTTGGGCGTGAATGCTGAAGTGTCATATAAAAACACGCCGTTTTGCTGGACGCCTGAAGGCTGGGGTGTGTTTGTGCATACGCCAGCATCGGTCACACACGCGGTAGGTTATGCACCGTGGTCGCAGCGCAGCTATGTACTCTTGGTGGAAGACGACTGCTTAGATGTGTTTTTTATGCTGAGCCAGCGCAGCGACCATGAGCACAACGCGGGCGCGCTGATATTGGAGCAATATACAGAGCTCACGGGCCGCGCACCCTTGCCACCTCTGTGGAGTACCGGCGTGATTCTGTCTAAAGCTTATTACAAAGACGCGCACGAAATACTCGCCGCGGCGCGGGCGGTACGTGCCCAGCAAATGCCGTGCGACGTCATAACGTTCGATGGGCGTGCTTGGCAAGACACGCAAACTCGCTTTGCGTTCGAATGGGACGCTAAGCGCTATCCAGACCCTCAAGTGATTTTGCAAGAGCTTAAAGCGCTCAATTTTAAGATCTGTGTGTGGGAGTATCCGCTCATTTCCAAACAGCATCCGTGGTTCGCAGAATTTGCCAGCAAAGGTTGGCTGCTCACTGATCGGCGCACTGGCGACGCGTATGAGTATGCGTGGGATCAACAGGCCTTTGGCAACGTACTAACACCGCTGCCAAACTCTGGCATTGTTGATTTTACCCATCCAGACGCCTACGCATTTTGGCGCGATGCGCACGCGCCGCTCTTCGCTGCTGGCGTAGATATGATTAAAGCGGATTTTGGCGAGCAAATAGAAGACGACAATATGCAAGCGCACAATGGCGAATCTGGTCGAGCTTTGCACAATGTGTATGCGCATTTGTACAACCGCTGCGTATTTGAAGCTGCGCAGCGCTACGCGCCATCGGGGCCGTTCATATTTTCCCGCGCTAGCTGGACGGGCTGTCAACGCTTCAACAGTCAATGGGGCGGTGATCCGCAAGCCGACTGGGAAGGCATGATGGCTAATATCCGAGGCGGTTTGTCCTGGGGGCTTAGCGGTGCACCGTTTTATGCCACTGACGTGGGTGGCTTTTATAAAGACCAACGCGACGATGCGCTCTACGTACGTTGGGCGCAAGCCGCGGTCTTCTCGGCGCATTTTAGATTGCACGGCATTGGCGCGCGCGAGCCATGGTCTTATTCCCCAACGGCGGCGCGCGCAGTGCAAGCCGCATTGCAATTGCGCTATCGACTACAAGCCTATTTGTATCGCACGATTGAACAGGCGCATGCGAGCGGGTTGCCCGTGCAAAGGAGTATGGCCTTAGCACTACCCGACGAAAAACAGGCGTGGGCGTTCGAGAATCAATTTATGTGCGGGGATGATCTATTGGTAGTGCCCTGTTTTGATCCACAAGGTTGGGTTGAGTTTTATTTACCCAAAGGCCATTGGTACCCCTTTGAGCCCGACGTAGATCACAGTCATGATGTTCTGATTGGGCAAAAAGTGGTTCGACAACAACTGGCGCTAAATCAAATGGCCGTGTTTGCGCGCTCTGGCACACGCATTGAGTTAAGCCCAGCGCAGCAGTTTACCCCCGAGGTGCAAGTGCCGCAGATTGAAAAAGTCTGGATTGCTACGTCTAAAAATTAAGCCGCTTAGAAGTCTCAGTATCAATTAGACCTTGGCGCTGGGGCGCGGTGGGAAAAGTACGTCGCAACCCGAACAGCGCAGATAGACGCTGACACAATAATAAAAATCAATCGCCGATTAGAGGAGAGTTATGGAGTCTGAGCAAATCGTATTTACTTTGTTGTCCTGTGTCTTTTTTATGGGCTTGGTAGGGTGGATTTCATACCTGAAAACCAAGGGCAGTGTGGACGACAAGGATGGCTACTTTCTCGCGGGCAGGGGTTTAACGGGCACTTTCATTGCGGGCTCCATGTTGCTCACCAATTTATCTGCCGAACAACTGATTGGTCTGAATGGATCCGCGTACGGCTTTAATATGAGCGCGATGGCGTGGGAGGTCACTGCTGGTTTCGCCACCATCGTGATGGCTATCTTATTCTTGCCGCGTTATTTGCGGGGTGCCTTTACCACACTGCCGGGTTTTCTTAAGAATCGCTTTGACGACGATGTACGACGACTGACCGTTATTTTGTTTATGGTGGGCTATGGCTTGGTCACCATTCCCTCGATACTGTATTCAGGCTCGGTGGCGGTACTGCGTTTATTTGACGTGCCGGCATTGTTCAATATCAGTTACGAACCCGCGTTATACCTAACAGTGCTCATGGTTGGCAGTATAGGCTCTATCTATGCGGTGTTCGGGGGCTTAAAGGCCGTGGTCGTTTCGGATACATTAAATGGTATTGGCCTGCTCATCATTGGTTTACTCGTGCCGACTTTGGGTCTGATTGTGTTAGGCAACGGCAGCTTCGTTGAAGGCTTGACGATCGTTGCGACCACCGAAACGCATAAGTTAAATGCGGTAGGTGGAGCCAATGATCCTGTTCCGTTTGGCACAATCTTTACGGGCATGATCTTCGCAAACCTATTCTATTGGGGGACTAATCAATATGTGATCCAACGCGCTCTTGGCGCGGCTAGTCTAGCTGAGGGCCAAAAAGGCGTTCTACTCTCGGGCTACTTTAAGCTACTGGTGCCTTTTATGATGATGATCCCTGGCATCATCGCGTTTCATCTGTATTCTGAGTCAGGCCGCGAATTGCTGTCTATCGACCTCGCCTATCCGCAGTTAGTGAAAGATGTGTTGCCGGTGTACTTGTCGGGCTTTTTTCTAGCGGTTTTGTTGGGTGCCGTCTTTAGCTCGTTTAACTCCTTACTTAATAGCGCCGCTACGCTGTTTGTGCTGGATGTTTATCAGCCGCTCGTCAAAACGGCTCTGTCTGACACCCAGCTAATTAAAGTCGCCAAAATTGCCAGCGTCGTAATCGCGCTGTTGTCGTTTTTGGTCGCACCGTTATTGCAATACGCGCCCGACGGACTGTGGCAAATCATTCGCATTTTCACAGGCTTTTACAATATTCCCGTGATCGCCGTGGTGCTCATCGGCTTGTTTACGCAGCGCGTACCCGCGCTGGGTGCGAAGATTGCCATCATCTTTCATGTGCTCGCTTACGGCATATTGCAATTTGTGCTCGAAATTGAGCTTAATTTTATTCACATTTATGCGGTCCTGTTTTTTATCGAAGTGGGCATTATGCTGTTGGTGGGATATGTGCGGCCTACGGCTTCAGATTGGACTTATGACAATCAAGCAAAAGTGGAGCTTCAACCCTGGCGCTACGCCTATCCAGCAAGTTTTGTGTTGTTGGCGGGTATCGCTATGAGCTATTTGATTTTTTCACCCATTGGCTTGGTAGGCGGCTTGAGCGACTCGTTTTGGTATTACGTCGCCGGGGTCGTGTTGGTTACTGTGGTGGCGTGCAGACAAGCGTTGCGTCACTACGATGCACAAAGCAACGCGTAGCGAACCCCCCTTTTGGTGTGCGTACTGAGCCGCTTTTATCTAGATTATATAACTTATATAAGATATGATTATTGGTGAAAACGGCCAAAATAAGGTCGTTTCGTTACAGCATAAGACCAAGTTTAGTCAGTCAGCGAGTCTTAGGCACGATTTCACATCGATTTATAAGGAGGAGTTATGAAAACAACCACCAATCTGGTGGGTCAATGGCATGCTGCCATTAAGACCACCGCTGTTGCCGTCGGCTTGAGCCTAATGGCAAGCCCGCTCACGCATGCTCAAGAGAGCAGCGGCTTTCTGGAAGAAATTATTGTGACAGCGCAAAAGCGTGCACAAAGTGTGCAAGACGTGCCGCTAGCTGTCACGGTTTTAGACACCGCAAGAATTGAAGCAGCACATGCGAACGGCTTCGAAGATCTGCAGCAATTAATCCCATCTGTGTCGTTTCGAAAAGGCAACACTAACAGCAACTCCACCGCGGTTGTGCGCGGAATCGGTA
>CAYOXK010000093.1:0-10353 GCA_964407915.1 uncultured Gammaproteobacteria bacterium | reverse complement strand
TAATAAAGCCGACCGCAACGACTTCCATCGCGTAGTCGTTGGGAATACCAAAGAGTCCGCAGGCCAAGGGTATGAGTAGCAGAGACCCCCCCGCCACACCACTCGCGCCGCAAGCGGATAAAGCGGCGATCACACATAATAAAACGGCGGTGCCAAGATCGACCTGAATGCCCAGTGTATGAACGGCGGCTAAGGTCATTACCGAGATGGTGATTGCGGCACCACCCATATTGACGGTCGCCCCCAATGGTATTGATACCGAATAGGTTTTTTCGTCGAGCCCAAGTTTTTCGCACAATTGCATATTCACTGGAATATTAGCGGCCGAGCTGCGCGTGAAGAATGCGGTAACGCCGCTCTCGCGCAAACATCTTAATACCAACGGATAAGGGTTGGTGCGCGTTAAAATGAATACCAGAATGGGGTTTATGATTAAGGCGACGATAAGCATGGCTCCAATTAAAAGTGCCAATAAATGTGAGTAGCCGAGCAGCGCCGTCAAGCCGGTTGCAGCCACAGTACTTGCAACTAAGCCAAAAATTCCGATGGGTGCCAATGCAATGACCCATTTGACAATGCCCGTTACGGCTGAGCTCAGATCATTAAGAAGCGTTTTAGTGGATTGCTCCGCGCTGCGTAACCAAATTCCTAGACCAATTGCCCACGCGAGGATACCAATAAAATTGCCTTCCATTAGTGCTGTCACGGGATTTTGGACTAACTTGAATACTAATGAACTTAATACTTCGCCAATTCCTTCTGGGGGACTTAAGTCAGGACTCTGCGCCATCAGGGTAAGCGTCGCTGGGTACAAGAAGCTCAGCGAAACCGCGACGAGTGCAGCGAGTAACGTGCCTATCAAGTATAAGGCGATGATGGGTCGCATCGCGGTATTGCCAAGTGATTGCTGTTGGGCGATGGATGTCATAACAAGTATGAACACTAAAAGTGGCGCCACTGCTTTCAGTGCGGACACGAACAAGTTACCCAAAAACGCCATGGCAGCCGCGCTATTCGGACTGATTAGAGCGAGGGAGACACCGAGCAAAATACCAACAAATATTTTAGAAACTAAGCTTATATTATTGATTTTATTGAATAGTTCTTTCATTTTAAATTAGATTTTAGGTGGGCAAGCTTATTGACTGACACGGACTCGCTTACAGATGAAGACTTCTGGCGTGCTTAGGCAAGCTCTTTATTCCACAAAATATCGGGATGGCCAGAGCGTAAATTAATAATGCGCGCTATTACAAACAGCAGGTCAGACAAGCGGTTTAAGTATTGACGGGTAGTGTCGCACACGGGTTCTGATTGGTGCAAAGTAACCACATCGCGTTCTGCTCGGCGAGCGATGGCGCGGGCAAGATGACAGATTGCTGCCGCGTCACTGCCGCCGGGTAGAATAAAATCTTTGAGCGGTTCTACTAAGGCATTGAAGCGGTCAATCTGCGCTTCAAGACCGGTAATCTTTTCAGGTTTGATAAAAGAATGGCCTGGCATGCTTATTTCGCCGCCTATGTTAAATAGGTCATGCTGAATGGATGTCATCAGCGCGTTGAGTTCAGCATCCTCTAGCTTAGCGATCATCATACCAATGGTGCTGTTGAGCTCATCAACCGTGCCCATGGCATTCATGCGTTCATGATTTTTGGCGATTCGTTGGCCGCCGCTAAGCCCCGAAGTGCCATCGTCGCCCGTGCGTGTATAGAGTTTGCTGAGTCGGTTGCCCATAGTGTTTAGTTCCTTATTTGATAGCGTCTATCGTGTCGCTTGATATGGTTTAGATTGATCAGTGCGTTCTCTGGTCCATTGAAGTAGGGGTTTGAGTAACTGCGCTGTGTAGTCTGGCTTTTTATCACGAGCAACGTGCGGATGTTGTTTAAGTCGGCTGGCTCGCCAAGAACTGCGGTTGTGTTCAGCCGGCGAGGGGACTAAACAGATCATGGATCGGCAAACTAATGGTAAACGTTACGCCATCTTTGTCGAGCATATTTTGTGCACTGACATCGCCGCCGTGAAAGCTCGTAATGAGTTTAACAACGTATAAACCCATGCCGAGACGGGTTTTTTGCGCATCTTTGCGGCCCAGCGAAACAAGCGGCTCAAAAATTCGTTCAGCCATGCCGTCGGGCAAATTTGAACCTTCATTACTCACTTCAATCAGCGCTTGGTTCTGGATACGCCGAGCACGAATAATGATGGGGGTGCGCGGTGCGGCAAAATCTAAAGCATTGTCCACGAGCTTATCCAGCGCTTGAGCGATGTAGTCCGGTGCTACATCGACAATTAGCGGTTTGTGCTCGGCGATTAATTTAAATTTTTGCGCGGGGTTGCTAAACGCATATCCGTCGACGTAGCTTTCTAAAAGTTCAATTAAATCAATCGTTTCTCGCTCTTCGTCTTGTAGAGCCTGTTCGAGGTTGGCCGCTTCCGTTAGGTTTTGCAGGATTGCCCCAATTCGATTTAAACCGTTTTTAGCACGCTCCATGTATTTACTTTGCGCGGCCTCTTGGTTTTCACGTGATAGATTGTGTAGGCTCGAGTTCACTACATTAAGCGGGTTGCTCACTTCGTGTGCGAGCGTATCGGGTAGGCCCTTTAAGTAGGTTGTGTACTGCGATAGTCGCGCTAACATGTTGCTCACACTGCGCGAAAGATCGCCAATTTCGTCCCCTGATTTTTCTTCTTTCGGCAGGCGTTGGTTAAGAATACGCCCTTCGCGATCAATCGCACTGTCGGCGGCATCTCGTAAACGTCTAATGCGCAGGGTGAGCCGCGATGCGAATAACAAAAGAGCCGTAGCCACAGTCACTAAAACGAGCAGCGTTACACTAATCACGTTTTCAAGGGTCTCCTGCTGCTTGCGCAACACTTGATTGGTACTTTGTTCGACGACTACAGCCCCAGGAATGCTCTCGTTCAGATAGATTGGATGGGCCGACATAATAATCATGCCTAAGCCATCTACGCCAGGTCGACGGTCGGAGGATGTTTGGCCGGCTAAAGCATTGTCGATAATTTCATCATTGCGCGCGTCATCGTCGTCAATCACGCTGGCGCTTGGGTCCTCCACGATGTAGGAAAAAACGTATTGTAGAGCACGGCTATAGTAGTAACTCAGGTAACCTAGTGCCCGGTCGCCAATGGGCTGTTCCGCGGCTGGTTTGGAAATGGCATTCTGGTCGTCGCCCAATATCACACTCCCCACAACCGTGCGAACACGACGATCCTTGTCAATTACCCAAATGCGTGTATCCGAGCGATTTAGAGCACTTAAGATTTTCGCCAACGCGGGTGATTGCACCATTAAACGCGACAAATCGTCGCTTTCGCTTTGCGGCGTGGTGGGCACAATAGCGGATATGGCACGCGTGTCGGCATCATCCACGTCAACCACAGCGAGTCGCACCCTCGTACTCGAGGGTAATAGGTAGCGCGGCATACGGATTTCGACCACATAACCTGATTCTGTAAGCGCCATCTCAGCGGCAAAATCGTAGTTAGGTTGCCCTGTGATCGGGTATTGCCATTTTTCGTCCATGGCGTAGATGCTCATACGTCCCGGTTGACCCGCAATCAAAGTAAATCGCTGCTCGCGCCCTGTTGCATCGCGTAGCGTCAGGCGCAGATGGTCAGCCGCATCGACTCGCAAAATGTCGCGATTGCGAAGCACCACATGGTTGTCGGTCACATCAAACATGGCGTAGATGTAATTGCCACGGTATCCCAAAACATGTCGCACTGAAATATCCGCTTCGCTCGGTATGTTGATACGGTTGGGTTTCAGCATCTGGGCTTGCTGCATCTCTAAAACGGAGATGGCTTGATCGGTAAACTCGTCCTTGCGACTCTGTGTTTGGGTCTCGAGAAGCGGGGCGTCCTTGCTTGGCGGTCGATACACAACCGCTTGCTTTGCTTGTTCTCCCCAATCGCTCAGATCACCATTCAAATTGATGTAATTGGGCAGGGGGAATGCATAAATATCGTTCTCTTCCTCGGTCAACGCAGTGTCTTCCTCGGGGTCGAACAATTCGGGGCGATCATGTAACACCGTGGCGACGGCGCGCGCTAAAAGATTTAACGCATCCTCTTGCCCAGCCAGTAGAAAAGCCTTCATGTCGCGCACGTAGATGTACGACATCCACGGAATAAGCAGGAGCAGTAACGCCACCAACAGTAGTTTTGTTCTAATTGAAAACCGCTTAAACATGCTGAAGATGCGCTCTAGCGAGAATTGGCATTGGTCATATTAACGGAGCGGTTGGCGCTCAGTGATGGTCGTTGTTGTTCCACTTGTAGCCGACGCCAAACACCGTCTGTATATGTTTAAAGCTCGGGTCTATTTCTTTGAATTTATTGCGAATTCTACGTATATAGCCATTGATCGTATTGCGCTCGACATAGCTTTGTTTGGTAATCTGCATCATGTTTTCATAAGTTTTGACGTGACCAGGATGGCGTGCCATCGACTCAATGAGCCAAAACTCCGTTAAAGTTAGGCTCAATTCCTGTTCCTTCCAACTGATCGACATACTGTCTTCGTCAATCGCCAAATCGCCCATGCGCAAGACATGCGATTTACGCGTGCCATTATTGGTTTGCGCTAAGCTATCGACTATCCGAAACAATGAATTAATGCGTACACTCAAAAATTGCATATTGAGCGGTTTAGTCAAATAGTCCCAGGCGTCCAGTCGCAAGCCGGATACGCGGTCGATATCGCTGTCACGCGCAGTCAGAAAAATAATGGGTAGGGTAGGAGACATTTGGCGTAATTCACGACACAGGTCGAAACCGCCATCCATTTCGTTCTCGAGCATAATGTCTAAGATCGCGAGATCGGGCATATTGTTGCGCATTCCACGCAGTGCGTCGGCACGATTTGCGTAAGTGTTAACTTCATAACCCGAACTTGACAGTGCGTCCGCAAAGTTCTCGCGCTGGTCATAATCATCCTCTACGATAGCTACTTTTCTGTTCATTTCCTTTTGATATCAGTTAGTTAGAGGCCATCTTGGCCGTGTCTGACTCATGATTAAACGTCATTTTGCCCGAAATAACGCACTTTTCTCAAATATGGTCATAAAACCATTTTATTGCCATTTCTTTTACCGTTAATCGTCATCTTGTAAGCGTCTAATATAGGTGTGAGTAGTACAAGATGTGGGCAGTACATTAGGAGCTGAGTAAAGCGGTTAGAAGCAAAGCTTGGAAGTAATCCCAGTGCGATTCTATACGGTTATCTAAAGCTTCGCTTGATGCTCTCACCGATCCCATTAAAACGGGGGCGATTAACACTAACAAGAATTAGAGAGAACGCAGCTAAGTGATTGGTTTTCGCGAAAAGCTTCAGCCAAATGTTTAAAAGTAATTTTTAAATATTGAGCGCAAGCCTACCACTGATTGCTGATATGGCTTGAACCCCAAGAGTACGTTTAACCAAGCTTTATGGTTAAAAAATACGCTTAATAAGTGCATTAAGCAGGATACAGATATGTTTGGAAACAATCGATTAAATGGCGACACCGGTCATCGAAATAGTCACTATCACCACGTTTTTGTGCCAGTCACTGACGAACTCATCTTTGATACACCTGAATTGATCGAGGGGCCCTTAGTGCCCTACAGTAGTGGCATGGCGTGCCATGGATGGTTGGAGATTGAGCTCAATCCTACTGATGAACCTACGGCTGCAACGAACCAGGATCGCAGTGTGCGACGAGCGCGGAACCGCATCAGTAACAATACAGAGGGCGCTAGCGCCAAGCCGCGCCGCCACCTCCAACTCGTGTTCGGTGGTTGAGGTCTGCAATTTATGCTGGCCGACGGCACCTGATGCGGGCCGACGGAGCAGTTGTTAAGCTTTCAGCTTAGCAGTTTAGTCTTCGGCTTCGACGTGACGACACCGTTTGGTGGGGTTTGGTAAGGATTTAGTCCTGCCAGAGTTTGGTAAATGCGGGGTCTTTTAATAGTTCCTCGCGCCAGTCCACTCTGAATTGAGCGTGCACAAACGACCCGTCTGGCAGCGCTTGGTATAACGGCCGCAATTGTGCGGTGTTGTACTCAATTTTTTTAATGGCTGTAAGCAGAGCTTCAATATCTTCCTCGTTGGTATAGTGACTAATACTTGCTCGCACCATTCCGCGGCGTTGATTTACTGTTTGGTCAATTTGCGCCTCGTCTAATCCTTCCAAATCGATTTCCCACAGTTCCGACTTTAGCAGTTCGCTAACGTATGGATGCGCGCAAAAGCACTCGTTGCGCACCGCAATTCCAAAGTAGTCATTAAGCAGCGCCGCGAACAAGCCTTGCGGAATATCGCGGTGATTAAACGAGATTCCCCCGATACGCGGTGCAGTGGGGTCGCCATAAATTGTAATGGCAGGAAACGCCCGTAATCCTTGAACTAACTGATGCATGAGTGCGGCTTCACGCGCGCGAATGCGTTCTAACCCTTCTTGCTTTAGGGTGTGCATAACCGCTGCAAGCGCAACGGCGCCCACAATATTCGGTGTGCCTGCCTGCTCTCGATCCGGGAGTTCGTTTAGGAGCGCATAGTCGAATAGGCTCACATCCGCAACGATGCCACCGCCTAAGTTTTGCTGTGAAAGCCCCCGTAATTCTTGTCGCTTTGCCACGAGCACGCCAGGCGCCATAGGTGTGTACAGCTTATGGCCTGAAAAAACGAAAAAATCAGGGCGTTGATCCTCGGCTAACGCCGAGAAATTGAATTCTTCGTGCGCCACAGACTGCGCAGCGTCAATTAGGATGAGTCCACCCTTGGCATGCACCATTGCAGCTAAGGCCGGCCAATCATTACTAATGCCGGTTACATTACTCACGCTCGAAACGGCGGCATAATTTAGCGCTGTGTCGAGTTCGTTAATAATCCCCTGGGCCGCCGCTAAATCGATTGCACCTAGGTTTTGCTCGGTGCCCGTTAAGTTTAGGTACGTAACCGCATTACCGGGTAAACGATGCGGAAGGTCGTTGGCATGGTGTTCCATTAACGATAACAGCACGCCCGGCCGTTGCGTTGCCCGTTGATTTAAGCCTCGAGCTAAGCGATTGATGTTGGCGGTACAACCGCTGCCCATAAAAATAGCAGTGTATTCGTGCGGATCTGCGCCGAGGTAGGCAAGCACTTCATCATGGGCCCAGGCGAATGCACGCGTGCTGATTTGTGCGGAATTGTGGACATAGGAGTGGCTATTGGAATAATGGGGAAGCAGACCGTTAATAATCTGCAAACCCACTTGCGCGGCGAGCGGCGATGCCGCACCGTCTAAATGAATCCGCCTGCGTGATTTGCCATCAGCACAGGCATATGAAGTGTCGGTTCCAATAAATTTCATCACAGATAAGCCGTTGCGGGTTTGCTCGCAAGAAACACTACGGTAGCACGATTGCGCGCTCGAGTTTATTCAGTGCACTGAAAAGCGTAAAACTGCGATTCTCTGGCACAAAGCCGGGCAACACGAGCTTGCGCAAAGCCACTGGGTCCACATAGTCTGGGTCGGTGTCAGCCAAATGTAGCAGGTCGGTGCGTTCGGAAGTGCCCGCTAATACCGCGGTGCTTGCGACATACGCCAAAGCGCTTGCGTTAAAGGTCTGCCAAGTTATCATTATTTCGCCATTGGGTTTTAAAATGGCTTTAGGGGCCAGATCAGGCACCGTATTACTGGGATGTAGGCGTTGCGGTGCTGACCAATCGCTGGCGATGTCGGTTGCAGCATCGTGCTTGAAGCTATACACAATATCGGAATGGTTGTCGGCTTCCGTATGTGACCAAAATACATAACTTGTATCCGCCAGATCGGTAATCACAGTGGGGGAAAAGTTGTCTTGCCCCAGTGCATAGAACGGTATAGCGGGCTGCCAAGCTTCCCGCTCTATGCGCCGAGCCTGCATAAGCACCGTTTTGCCCTTGCGTTGTTCTGTCCAGATGGCGAGATCGGCTGTTAGTGCCGCACTGCTTAACGTGGCCAATGTGGGTGTTGTAATCGCATTATTACTGACGTAGATTGCTTTGGGCTCCGACCATTGCTCTGACTGATATTGTGCATGCAGTAATAGGTGTTGCTGCCCATCAAAATCCGTCCAAATGAGCTCAGCTTGAACGACGTTAGCCTGAGCACTAGATGCTTGTTCGGCAGTCTCTAGTTCAGCACCTTGTAAGGCGCTAAGGCTGCTTAATAATAGGGTGGCGAAGATTAACCCGCAACGCGAGAGATAATGGTGCATTGTTGCTCGTGCTTCAGTAGCATTTTGAAAATGGGTTTAGACTATATAGGGATGATAGCAAATGATCTCGGTTTAAGAGTTCATAAGTGAATCGTCGCAGCCGTTTAAGCGTTGATTAGTATATGATTGTCACACTTAATCGGACATTCCAGTGTTGGGTCTGGCGCTTTAACATGTTTGTCAGCGCGTCTGACGCATAATTTGTCCAATCAGGGCCGTGTCCCTGCAACGCTAACAGACATAACATCATGAAACGCGATAAAAAAACTCTCTCCATTGCAATTGCCATCACCATCGGACTCGGTGCGTTAATGGCGTGGGCTGGCGGTCAACATGGCGTATTGTTCAACGGCATAGCCGTGTTCACGCTCTGTTGTGCCTTTGCGTTTGCGCTTAATTGGCTTGTTTATATTCCATCAAATATTGCGCAAACTGAACACTACTACGACTTAACCGGGAGCATTACCTATATCGGCATGATATTGCTGGCGGTATGGTTGAGTACGCTGGGCGCGAACTCCGAGCTGGATCAACGCGCTACGGTAGTTGCGTTGATGGTGTTGGTGTGGGCCGTGCGCTTAGGTAGTTTTTTGTTTGTGCGGATCAAGCAAGATGGTCGAGATGATCGCTTTGATGAGATAAAAGTACGTCCACTGCGTTTCTTCTT
The DNA here is from genome assembly GCA_964407915.1 of uncultured Gammaproteobacteria bacterium. GTDB lineage: Bacteria > Pseudomonadota > Gammaproteobacteria > Arenicellales > Arenicellaceae > Arenicella. The sequence goes on along the minus strand of CAYOXK010000093.1, from coordinate 1,439 downwards.
TGCTTGGACGGTACAAGCCTTGTGGACGATTATGACCGCGGCTTGTGCCCTCGTTATTATTACCGCAGACCATAAGGCCCCCCTCGGCCTTATTGGCCAACTAGGCATCGCTATTTGGGTGATTGGCTTTTTATTGGAAGTAACCGCCGATGCGCAAAAGCGTACATTTAAGAAGAATCCAGACAATAAAGGTCGTTTCATTCAAAGTGGTCTTTGGGCGTGGTCACAACATCCTAATTATTTTGGTGAGATCATGTTGTGGACGGGTATCGCGATTATGGCGCTACCGATCATGCAAGGTTGGCAGCATTTGGCACTTTTGTCGCCCGTATTTGTTACCTTGTTACTCACACGTTTGAGTGGCATTCCAATGCTGCGTGCCAAGGCCGAAGCGCGTTGGGGCAAAGATGTGGATTATCTTGCCTATCGTGCTCGCACTTCTACGTTAGTACCGCTACCACCTAAACGTTAATATTCTTGAGCGGTTCACGCAAAATTTCTTGATATTGTGGCCGCTTGATAGTTCGCCGGTTTACCGCAATTTTCTGTAACCTTGTTGCTATAATCCACGGCGCAACCTTGTTGCCCTACGCGGCTGCGCAGTGGAGCCCTAACCATTGCCGCGCATTCTATTAATGAGTTTTATTCAATCAGTTTTCTCGATCTGACTATGCCAGAAGCCTTATCTAAGCCACCACAGACCTACTTTCATGTGGGTTACGCGAGAGCTGCATCCACGTTTCTACAAAAAAGCGTATTTCCCGCGTTGCGTGGTATCCAATATATTCCGCGAAACCGCTTTCGCGTTCGCGAAAGTGAGAAGCGTCGTTTTGTAGCGGATAGGGTTTTGATGTCGCGTGAGGCTGGGCGTTATATCTACGAACGTGTTGACGATGTGCAACGGGTGTTTGGTAGCAAAATAATGGTGTCTTTGCGACGCCATGATTCACTGGTAGCGAGTACTTATCGTTTGCAAGCTAAAAATGGTCACACGATTCGTCTGCCGCAATTTCTGGATCTGGATACAGATCAAGGGGTCTGGAAGCAAGCCGACTTTAATTTTATGCAGTTGATCGAATACGCAGAGAAAAGCTCGGGCGAAAAACCCTTAGTCTTGCTGTTTGAGGATTACAAAAATGATCCAGAGTTTTATTTGAATTCCCTGTGTGCGTGGTTGGGTTGCACGATTGATCGAGCGGCGCTCAGCGATCGCGAAGTGCACAAATCTTACTCGGACAAGCAGCTGCGCTTACGTAGGCAGTTTTCTGATCGATTTTTGGACCCGCATTTGGATCTGGACAGTTATCGAGCAGAGAGCTTGGCCGACCATACGCGGCGGCGGCGTATAAAGCATCGCGGGGTGTTGTGGTTTACCGGCATTTTCATGCGCATGGCGCGATTTGCTCCCGATTCCTGGTTGGACGACGAACCATTGATGC
>CAYOXK010000092.1:0-10407 GCA_964407915.1 uncultured Gammaproteobacteria bacterium | reverse complement strand
TTCCTCGTACCAAGCCCTCAGCGGCTGCTCGGCGTCGGGGTAGCGCTCCCAGAAGGCCCGAAGGGTAGACACGGCAATCACTCGCATGGGTCGAAGTGTAGTCCCAAATTGGGACTTGAGCAAGTGAGGTCCAGACCGGGCGGGTGATCACGGCATTAAAGAATGGGTGTGAATGGGTGTTTTTATGGTTGTCAGGTCTGGCGCAGGGTTCGACAGCCGGATTTCCCAAATGCTCGTTTCGTACAGGTGGGCACCTACGATGGGGCTGCTTTCGTATCTGGTTCAGATGACGGACGCGGGTTCGGTTCCGTGTTCCACCACCATTTAGAAAAGACAAACCCGTCTCTCTGGGGTCATTCTCCGGGGTGACGGGTTTTCTTTTTCCCCTTGTTTCTAAAGGGTTTGCGCCCTTTTCACATCTTTCCAAAGCACCTCTTAGCACCATCGATTCTCCCCATCCTCCAGCCATTCTTTCTCTGTTTGCCCCCTGATTCTCTGTTTTCTCCGGACCAAGTTCGAAGCTCGTCCGGAAAGCTACATCCTTGATTGATATGTGTTTGCGGCTGATTGCCATTTTGAGCGGTTGTTGTATTTAACCAGACTTGTACGCACTTTTGATGAACTAAATGGCGGAACTTGCCAATAAATTCTGGACCCACTGAAGTTAGTGCAAACGCTCGTCAAACGGTAGATGTAGTAGCGCAATTTGCCCCGGTTGGATAAAAAGATAATTTAGATATTTAAACTCGGGGTCGCCCGTTATAGCCGCACGCTTAACTAGACCATCTGCTGTAATCCAGTAATACTCATACCCCAACTCATCAAGAATTGTTTGAATCGCCCTACCCGTCTTGGTTTGCAGAACTTCGCATACTATGGCTGGCTTATCTCTGGCAAGCATCTGGTACCCGCCCTCCAGCACCCATGGCTCAGTGGACTCGGTGTCGATTTTAATTAGATCCACTTTGCTTATCGCCTCTGCATCAATATAGGCATCCAAGGTTGTAGTCGGAACTTCAATTATTTCCTGGGCTTGCCGATGCCCTTTTACCATGGAAGAGCTCGTTGGCATTTTACCAATGGGGATGTACAAGGTGGTGTTGCCGCTAAAATTAGCCACCACACGCTGGCTAAGATGCAAGTTGGTGGCGTTATTTAAAGCACGATTTTTCGCCAGTCGATCAAAAATCCTGGGGACTGGCTCAAAAGCGTAAACGTGAATCGAAGGGTTCTCGATGGCCGCTACCAGAGCATAGATCCCCGTATTGGCCCCAATATCCAATACACACTTGGCACTGGAAGCAAGCCGACGAAACAAATGAATAGATTCTGGCTCGTACCCGTCAAGTCCTTTAAAACAGAGTTTCGAGACCATCGGGTCATCTGCATTGGAATAAAACGATACGGTGTTTAAGTTGGGCAATTTGCACCTAACTATGCCATTAACAGGCATCCGAACAAGCAGGGCATCGGAAACGACTGGCCGAATAAGGCGGCCGATAAAAACAACAATAGGATTGAACCAGCGGTTAGACAGAATCGGCCGAGCCAGTTCTTTTAGGGAAATCTTGAACAACATAAATGATTGCGGTCAAAAGGGGCTTGGACACTATGTAATGGCGCCCCGCAGTTTACCTCAAATTATTGAGTAACGGCTAACGAGAAGCACGATTTGGCAGCGAACCTTAAATTCAAAACAAGCCAAAGCATTGATCTAGATCAAGTATCAGACGTTTGGATTCATGCAAAATACCCACTCCAATAATGGATTAAAACTGTTTCCTTTGAGGTAAACACTATGAAATCTAAAAATGAGAGTAACTTTGATCGCATTTTGCGGGTGGTACTCGGGCTCGTGCTAATCAGTTTAGTCTTCGTCGGCCCGCAGAGCGCTTGGGGGTGGGTTGGATTAGTACCATTGATTACTGGCTTAGTAGGTTGGTGCCCATTGTATTCGGTATTGGGCATAAACACGTGTGGAGTATCCAAGCGTTAGAGATGGAAAGCGTTTAAACGGATCAACGCGATTTGATATACAAAATACGCGCAAGTTAAGGTGCTCCCAAAGCAAAGCAAAATAAAAAAATAAGTACCAGATTCATCTTACTGGAATTATGCTTAGCATCTTCCATCAGAATCGAGCCGTGGCGTTAGACTCGATCCGAACTCATCGGTTGAATCGGTGAGTTCGCTTAGCTATTTATTCGGGTTGAGGCCTTACGGGGTTGGGTTATTTTAGGTTAGCCGTGTTTGTGGCGCTGTGGCTATTTTCCCCGTGTGCTCATGCACTCAAAGTCTTGTTCGTGGGGAACAGCTTTGTCCAATACTCCGTTCCTACGTTGCAGCGATTCTTGCAAAACAATCCCAATAGTCAAGACACGTTTGGCTATGAAGCAGTGGGTGGAATTACGCTCTCGGAACATGCGCGTCGCGAGACAACGCTTGCTCGAATCCGAGACGGCGCTTGGGACTATGTGGTGTTACAAGATCACAGTACGCAGTCGATTCGACACCCTGATCAATTCTCGCTAGGCATCGAAACTTTGGTTGCAGCAACGCGCGAGAGTTGCGCCCAACCGATTCTCCTCCAAACTTGGGCACGACTACAAACGGGCAATTACCCCGGCGACCAAATAACCGTATCGCGAGCTTATCTGGATCTAGGCAACCGCTTGTCGGTACCTGTGGCACGAGTAGGCGACCTATGGTTCGACATGTACCAAAACCAACGCAGTATCTTTACTAAGATGTTCGATCCGGACGGCATCCATCCCACTGACTTCGGCACATTTGCCGTGGCCATTAGCATCTACTCCGTGCTCTATAACGAGCCATTGGATTGGGTGCCTACAGCCGGTGTGGGAACAGCAGGCTCCACCCTGCGCGCTTCGGCGCTGCGGCTCAACACACCTCTCGCCCCTCATTCGAATACGGGCAACTGCTCTGCACCCAAACCGGTGTTAAACGCCATAACCTTACTCCTGCTAGATTAAGCGGGCCCGAGCGGCGCGCCTTTTGCTACTTATACCCGCGCTTTCAAGCGTGTGCGGTTGGCTTGACCTGAAACCCGCAACTTAATGACCGTTCATCGAAAATAATTCACTTACCGACATGTTTTTGGGGCACACTTCATTCAAGGGTGCGCGGTACAAATGGGGAAAGAACATTCTGGTGTAACCCTTTCAGAGGCATCCTTGTGCAAGCAAAGCCTGCAAACCGCTATCGCACTCGCGCGGCCATCCGCGCATCTTTAGCGCGAATCTTGTTGAGGGTCAGGCGCTTTTTTTACCTAGTCCTAACCTTGCTTTTTAGCGTCTCGACCGCTCATGCGCAAACCACGTTAACCGAGCGCCAGCTCGCTGCAGTTTTAACCGTGGTTAATCAATTTTTGCTCGATGGACTGCGACCTGCCATCCCTGAGCCTTCGGGTCAGCGAGTGGACATAACGCCAGGCGGTATAGACCCCCATGACTACACAACGAGCGAGGCGCTTTATGTAGTTTTTGAGCCGCAAAGCGAGGTGATGGAATTTTGCTTCGATCTTGCCGCCAACATGCCGCTGCAAGCCAACGATTTACTCGTGCAAGTAAATGGCGAAGATTTTGCTTTCGAGTTAGGCAAAGACAACTGCATAGTCTTTTCACTGAGTCTCTACGCAGAAATCAATTACATCTCCTTTCAAGTGCTGAACCCCGCCGCCCAAATAACGCTGCGCCGTTTTGAATTAGCTAGCACCAATCAAACTCAGCTCACATTGCCCAAACTTACGCGTGGTGGCTGGGATCAAGCCGCCGTACGTAAAGTACTCAACGTGTTCGCGTTTGGCGGTCAGGCGCTCGACACGCAAATTCAAGAATGGGCCGACATGGACCCCAGTGTAGCCATTGCCGAGATGCTCAATTTCTCGGAACACAATCCAAAGTTGTCGGCGCGAACACCATGCAATGCAATCACACCCTGCGAAAACTATACGCAGGTAGAAACTGAGCATGGCACGTTACGCGAGTTTGTCGACTTTTTCTCTAACCCCTCCGCCAATTTGCCTGTACCCATCGAGACCCGTCAATACTTTGCGATAGATCAGTATCGATTCGAAGATGTCTTTTTACGGATGGCAACAGTACGGGGGCTCAATCCATTTAGACAACGCATAGGCTTTTGGGAAACCAACTATCACTTAGCGGTTAATCTGGATGTAGGTGTGAGTCGCGATCAGGTAACTGAATACTATGACGCCATCATGCAAGCGCATGAATCGGCAGTACCCTACCACGAGGTCCTAGGAGTAGCAGCTAAATCGGCCGCCGCGGCCATTCAATATGGACATTACCAAAACCAGTGGAACCCATTCACCTTGGAATGCGAATGTAACGACGATTTCGCCCGCGAAATCCACCAGCTATATTATGGCATCTACGGCAGTTCTGATCCCGAGCACGAAGATATAACAATCCCCGAAACTGCGAAAATGCTTACTGATATGCGCGTGGGTGAAGACAATGCGCCAAGTAACATAGTGGTATTTGAGACGGAATATCATCATACCGATCCCGTACAGATTTTTGGCGAGTGGGTAGCAGGGCAAGACGCGAGCGCCAAAATTGACACGTTGATGCCGCGCTCCATCCTGCATCCTGAATCCCTGCACAATCTTCCCATTATGATTATCGCAGGGTTGGCCGACGACACGATGAGTGAAAGCACTCGTCAGCGTTTGCGCACGGCCTGGGCGTCAATGGGTGCCAATAAATACTTCCTAGACTTTATACACGCTTACGCTATATCCACGCTGTTTCACAACCGTAGCCAAACAAAATACTTCACTAGCTTCGAGCGCGGACTTTTCTTAGCCAACAAGTTCAACCTAGACAATTTAGAAGCTTATTTCAGTGGTGGATACCACGATGGTCGTGCAGGCTTCCCTGTGGAGTCCATCATTAACAATGAGCTAGCTGGCGAAGTCTTTCGCCCTATTCATAACGTCTTTGGTGGCCAAGACTCAGCCGAGGCTTCGGACTCAGCAGGCATTTTCGAGAATAACTTCAACATGCTCACCGACCAAAGCTACCGACTACGCGATGTGGACATTTGTGGCAGCTGCGACCAAGGCAATAGCTGGGAGAAAAAGTGGCAAGCCTTTTTACCGCAGCGAGACGATGGTGAGTTTTACGTTGAAGATGCGGCGCGTTGGCTATGGCGGCATGTGGTCGGCAACCTAGATGATTACACCGAATTAGAACGCGCGCATTTAGTGTCTATTCTCGGTGCAACGCGGGTCAGCACCAACGATCCTTGGGATCAGGAACACTTTTTAGATTTCAATCTACTGATGTGCGCGGTACGCGACCTGCAACTGCAAGAGCCAGCACAGCCGATCAGCATGCAATATTTAATGAGTAATGGTCGTTGGGGCCATTTTTGCCGGAATGACAATGGCAGCTCCACCGGCTTCACCGCTGCTGAGCTCAACGACTTGGAGCACGCGTATACCGCACAAGAGATTACCAACGACCCACTCATTCAACAGCTCTTAAACGAACTCGGCGAAACAACGCTCCCTATCGCTACCACAAGCGGCGCTAATGCTGGGTATGACCTACGCGAGCATGCACGAGAACGTGTTAATGCGGCGCTCGGATTTATTTTTACCACCCCCTATGTGTTTGCGGAGGCCGAACAATGAGCTCGCATAATTTCGCGCGCAGACGTTTTCTGCAGGCCGCATTTGCCAGCGCTGCGCTCTATGGCATAGGTCTAACTACGAACCGCCTTGTGGCCATGCCAGCGCCGCTTACAAACCGCTTGCTCATCAATTTATTTTTGGATGGCGGGCCAGACATGCGCCACTTAGTGGTACCCGCGTATGATGCAACGCCGGGTAGCCTCGGACAGAAATATTGGCAACACCGAGCCCGCGCTCATGCATTAGCCGCAGCGGGTCAAACCGCTCAGCAACGGTGGAACGATGACTATATTCACTTCACTGTTAATGGTGCGAACTGGCCTGGGGGATTACAAGACATCGGTGCACGTAATGATCAGGTAACCTTCGGTATTTGGCGCGAAGCGGGTTGGCTTATCGATATGTTTCGTGCAGGCAAAGCCGCGCTCGTGTTCAATGCTGTAGGTGGGCAAAACCGCGCGCATGATCTATCTACACTGCAACTCAACCAAGGCAATTTGTTATCGGGTGTAAACGATGTTAACCGTTCTGGTTGGGGAGGCCGACTGGCTCGTTCCGCTCAAGGCAGTGCATTATCTGTTGCGCGTAGCCCGTCGGCTTTTTGTTTTGGCCCAGTCGGCAACGCACCCAATTACAATGCGAATAGTGTCGACAATAGCGATGTTATTTCGGTAGCCGACTCCCGCGACCTTGGTTTGTACGACTACAACCCACAAGCTAATCAGTTCCATAATTTTGGCAGTAAAATGGCGCGTGCCAGTAAAACGTATCACCAAAGTCTGCGCTCCAAACCAGGCCTGCATGCCGCATACAACAAGTTTCTAGAGCATGAACGCAAAACCCGTCTGTTTGGTCAATTAATCCAAACGCGGTTAAGCGAAGTACCTATCCCCAATACAATATACGGCTTATACGATGACGATGCAGGGCTCAATCTAGACCCCGCGGGTACCAACGCTCCGCGTCGCGTGCTTCACAGTCGCTCATTTGGTGAGCAAATTCGTAATGTATACGACGTGCTTGCCTGTAATGATCTTCTCCATCCTAACGTCATCTCTATGCATTACGGTGGTTGGGATTCGCACGGGAGCCAACGCCAAGTTCCCAGCATTCTGCAAACCGACCCCAATAACCCAGAGGTCAATCGTGGGATTGAAAATGGGTTTAAAGATATTTTAGGTGGCCAGGTGGGCGCCATTCCCACCGACGCCAATGCGCTGCATGGTGGGTTTTCAGCCCTTTGGAATGCCTTAAGCACAGCGGACCGTCGCAACATCGTAATCACGATTGCGGGGGAGTTTGGCCGCCAAGTGCGCGACAACGGGGACTACGGCACTGATCATGGCTCTGGCAATTTAATGCTAGTAATTGGCGAGCAAGTGGCGGGTGGTTTGTACGGCGAGTTCTCGCAAGCGGATGAGTTAGCGAAGTATGATGAGCCCGAGTACCGTACACCCGACATAACACCTCGTACCGAGATAGACCACATATTTGCGCAGATCGCAGACTGGGTGAGTCCTAATGCGGGGCAACAGGTGTTCCCACGTATTCGCTCGAACTATAGCGGCCAAGCACCGCTAATCGAAATACCTGGAATGTTCAACAATTTATTCAACGTATAAAAACCTAGCATACCCACCCTCAACCATGCTGAACCTTAGAACTTGGCTCGCCATTGCTCTATTAATCAATTGTGCGGCCGCTAATGCACGCGGCCAGTATCTGGATTGGTGGGAGGCGCATTACGCTGGCTCGCTGTCGAGCAATGCAGGCTGCCAACTGTGCCATCAAAGTAGCGGAGGTGGCGACGGCTGGAATCGCTACGGTTGGGCTATTCGCAGCCCATTTGTGGGCACTTTCGCCACATCTTCAGCGCTCATTCAAAGGCTCAATGCCGCGGCCGATCAACTCTCTTCGGTCAACCCTAGTGGCACTCAATACATTGACGAAATTCGTTATCACGCGCAACCTGGCTGGGTAGAAGGCGCGAACAACACCATCTTCTTCGCGAATAACACAACCCTTGCTAACCAATCCCCACCCGCAAGCTTTGCGGTGCAAGAGATTCCAGTGGACCTTCACTTTAACGAAACCGCTGATCCTTTCACCACGCCCATTGCCACAGGCGCTATTGCGGTAGAGACATTCCAAGTTGCCGGTGGATTTACGGCACCTCTAAAAGCCGTGACCGCACCCGGCATCAACGGCAGTATTTTTGTAGTTGAGCAAATCGGTTTAGTACAAAGGGTAGATCTAAGTAATTTCTCTAAAACTCGATTCTTAGATGTGCGTGCAAGCCTCGTGAGTTTGAACCCAGGCTCTGACGAGCGTGGCCTTTTGGGATTAGCGTTTCATCCAGACTTCGCAACCAATGGCTTGTTTTATACCTATCAGTCTGAACCCAGGCGTGTCGCGCAAGACAGCTTGGTAGACTTTACCACTCTGCCAAGTAACGTGGCCCCTGCGCACCGCTCCTTTGTAGTGGAATATCGAGCGTTAGATCCGAGTTGCAACTCCGCGATTGTGCGCCAGCGCAACGTGCTGATTATCGACCAACCGCAGAACAATCATAATGGCGGCGACCTCGCCTTTGGCCCCGACCAAATGCTGTATATCAGCATAGGCGATGGCGGTGGGCGTGACGATCAGGGTGGCAACAAACCCGACTCCAGTTTCCCCTTTGACGGGCATGGACTCTTAGGCAATGGCCGCAACCCTAATTCAGCCCTCGGCACCATATTACGAATTGATATAAATGGCACTTCATCGCCCAACGGTCACTACGCGGTTCCCGAAGACAATCCGTTTGTGGGCATAGACGGCGCCGACGAAGTCTTTGCTTACGGCTTCCGCAATCCTTTCAGAATGGCGTTTGACAGCGACACGGGTGCGCTATGGACCGGTGATGTTGGTCAAAACCAGATTGAAGAAATCAATCGAGTGGACGCTGGGGGTAATTATGGCTGGAATCACAAAGAAGGCAGCTTTTACTTTATCGACTTTAACGACACCGGTTCGAATCCGATTGTGGTGAGACCGCCCTTTCTCACCGAGGACGAACCACCCTATACCCCACAAGATTTGATCGACCCAATTGCTGAGTACGACCATGACGAAGGTATATCAGTCACGGGCGGCACCGTTTATCGCGGCTCTCAGGTGCCTGCACTTGTAGGCGAGTATGTTTTCGCCGACTATCTCGGGGGATTTGAAAAGCGCTTGCTTTCGTTTGACGCAAGCGAGAACAACCCAACCATCACCAAATTATTGATGGACGATTTAAGCGCCAACGTAACGGGCTTTGGTGAGGATGCCAACCAAGAACTTTATTTTTTAAGTAATCCGTCTTTTTCGCCCACAAACTCTAATGGAACGTTGCATAAAGTAGTCTCTCCGGGCAGTGAGTATTCGCCACCCTCCGCCGATGGAGAATCAGCCACCTGCCCCGCAGTACCAGACGACTCGCTGTGTTTTCCAATTAAAACAGGTGATGCAAAGGTAGCAACCATATGCCTGTAACAGGGTATCGCGCAAAGCGGTTAGGGCAACACCTGCGGCTCGCAGAAGCACTAGCCAATGGGTTGCTTAAGCGCTAGCCCCCAAGCAATAAGTACCAACAAAATGCTTCCCAATGCAAAGGCATTTTGACCCGCTATCGGCGCATCGGTGCGTCGTAATCCGAGCATCCATGCCATAGCCACTCCGCACCCGCTTGCATAGCCTAAAAGATGCGCCATTAAGTCAGTGCGTTCGCCCGATGTGCCTAAAAAGCCTAACAGAGCGAGCGTAGCAAATAAGGGAGCCCAGCGGCGGAAGCCACTCTGCAAATAGGCGTGCCGATCATTAAGTGCAAAGATGCCCAATATGCCCAACGCTGCAAACACCATAGTGGAAGCACCAATGGACAAATGCAGGGTTTGATAAAAGTAGGCGTTGAGTGCATTACCGAGCGAGCCAGCCAACAGAATACTAAACCAAGCGGCGCCGCGCCCAATGTACTGAGACACCATCAGGCCGAACAGTACGCCGAAGCCGATATTGCCAATTAGGTGGGCCGCATCCGAGTGCAATGTGAGTGCCGTAATAGTACGCCACCATTCCCCTGCCATGATTTTTTCAGAATGCGCCACCCCATAAGCTTGCCAGCCAGGGCTCATTAACGAGGTGCTTTCGAGTGCGGCGACCAGCAATAGAATAAACGCGTAAACATAGGCACCCAGAAAACCTTCTGAAAAGGGCCGCAGCGGCTTTGCGAGTACTTCCTTTTCGGCATTTTCTGCAATGTAGAGCCTGAGTTGCTTATAGGCTTGCTCGGCATCGCTCTCGTCAACCAATAGATAAAAGCGCCGTCCCGACTCAGTAATATGATTTTCAAAACCCATGGCATCAAGCACCAAACTAAACTCACGGCACTTGGCAATGGTGGGAGAATGATAAAGGGCAGCGTAATCCATCACCCAATGATGCGCCCTATTCGGTAATTTTCAATGAACGAAAGTAAGAAACGTCACCGCTCTCTCTTTAGTCTTCCCCGCGCTCTCTCTTTAGTCATCCCGCTCTCTCTCTTTTGTCATCCCCGCGCAGGCGGGGATCCAGATCTATTACCTACCACGATGCCAAACCTAAACAACTGGATTCCCGCCTGCGCGGGAATGACAGATTGGCGCGGGAATGACTGATGGGCGCGGGAATACAGGGTTGTGCTGTGAAAAAGGAATAACAAT
>CAYOXK010000091.1:0-10417 GCA_964407915.1 uncultured Gammaproteobacteria bacterium | reverse complement strand
TTAACCAAAATTAATTTGCCTTAAGGGTTAATCAAACGAATTTAATTCTAAATTATGCGAATGCTTGCCCCCGTTTAGGCGCGAAGCGTTGCCCATTCAGGTTAGAATGAAAGCATTGCCGCAATAAATTCGGCTAAAACCCCTTGAGTTCGACTGCCAGAGTAGTGAGGCAGAGCCCCGTGGTAGCGCTACGGTAAGCATTACATTAACCGAGAATTGGCCGAATGGAACACATTGACTCTATCGATCTGCGCATTTTGCAGGCTTTACAGCACAACGCCAAAATCACCAATCGTGCTTTGGCTGCACAAGTACATCTCTCGCAGAGTTCCTGTCTAACGCGGGTGCGTAAACTCGAGGCAGCCAATATCATTACTGCGTATCACGCCCGTCTCAATCTGAATGAACTATGCCGCTTTGTTAAATGCTTGGTGACGGTGTCGATCAGTGGGCAAACCAAAGAAGATGTGGCGGCGTTTCAAGCGCACGTTGCCGCTACGCCCGAGATTCTCGAATGCTACACGGTGAGCGGCGCGTTTGATTTTTTACTAAAGGTGGTCGCGCCTGACATGCAAGGCTATTTAGCCATCACCGACGAACTGATCCAAGCGGTTGATTCTCAGATTACGCTCAATACCCATGTGGTAATGGAAGAAGTAAAAGCGTCGCGCGAATATCCGCTGGCATCGCTGTTGTAGAAGTCGTCGCGAGCTATCGTGTCTACCTATAGCTGCGCCAACGACCCGCGCACTTGTTTTGCCCTACCAGCCCGCTTTTAGGTATAGTTTGCGTCTACAGCAATTAGCGCGCAAACGAGCAACACTCATGATCAGCCATCTACCTTCTTTTCCTACTTTTGTTACAGTGTTCTCGCGCGCTAAGAAACGTGTCGCAATATTGTTGCTTGGCACAGCTTTACTCGCCCTAGCTAACAGTGCGCAAGCGGCAGACGGCGCCGCCCTTTATGCGCAACAATGTGTGGTCTGTCATGGCGCATCGGCACAAGGTGTACCCGCGATGGCGTCGCCACAACTCGCGGGGCAATCGAGTGCGTATCTGCAACGCCAGCTCGCGCATTTTAAAGCGGGCGTACGCGGCCAGGTTGAGGGCGACCACACGGGCGCGCAAATGGTCGCTATCGCCAGCGGTTTAGACACGCAGGCAATGGTAGCGGTGAGTGATTATGTAAGCGCTTTGCCGGCCGATTTCGCAGCGATTGCGAGTGAGGCCAGTGATGGCGATGTGCGATCTGGCGCCAAGTTGTATCAGTCTTACTGCGGCAGTTGTCATGGCAGCGATGCGATTGGCAACGACATGCTCAACGCGCCCAACTTGCGCGTGTTGAGTGCTTCCTATTTTACCGCTCAGTATCAGAAGTTTTTAAACGGGCAACGCGGCAGCGAGCGCACCGACAAGTATGGTCGCCAAATGTCGATGATGGCTGCTGCTATGCCCGAAGCGCAGCAGATAGCCGATGTGGCCGCCTATATTCAATCGCTCAACGCCGAAGCTCTAACTCAGTAGTTGCGGGAATTTAAACTTAGATCTATGCACCATTTTATTCGTGACGGGTTGTTGCTGAAGCAACGTGTACTCGCTTTAGCGTTTGTCGGACTCACTGTGTTGTCTTTGCTCGATTTTGGTAAGTCGCTTGCCGCCCGCCAGACTTTTACACTAGCTGCCCATTGCCCGCAGGGCTTTGAGCTTACTCAGGCTAATGCATGTCGGTTGCGGTCGTTGTATCAATTTTATGATTCGCTGCAAAACAGCGGCGTCGGCGGTACGCAAACGGGTTTGCCGCCCTTTCGAGATGGATTCTCGCCACAGCAAATTGATCTTGGCCGGTATCTGTTTTTTGACCCTTTGCTATCGGGCGATCAAACAATTGCCTGCGCGTCGTGTCATGAGCCCGATAAAGGCTTTACCGATGGTCGAGCGGTATCGGTGGGTGTCGGTGGCGCCAAAGGCACACGGTCGGCCCCGAGCTTATGGAATATGGCCTTTCTGCCGCATTTTTTTTGGGACGCTCGCGCCAAAACATTAGAAGAACAAGCCACGGGACCGTTGTATTCGCCCATCGAGATGGCCAACACCCCTCAGCAATTACTCGAGAGCCTAAACACCAACGAGCATTATCCTCAGTTATTTGCCGACGCTTTTGTGCAACAACCCGTTATCTCGCTGCCTAACATTTACACGGCGTTGGCCGCGTTTCAAAGCAGTTTGGTGTCGCTGAATAGCCGCTACGACCAATATGCGCACGGCAACCATGCGGTTTTGTCCGAGGCCGAAATTGCTGGGCTAAACGTGTTTCGCTCGTTTGTAGCGCGCTGTGCGGAGTGCCATACACCACCGTTGTTTACCAATAATCAGGTGGCTGTAATTGGCACACCCGAACCACCTGGAGTGCCGCTCGATGCGGGTGCTGAGCTCACGTACAACGCCAAGCAACTGCGCGCTGGCTTTAAAGTTCCGAGCCTGCGCAACATCACGCACACCGCACCCTACATGCACTCGGGGGTGTTCAGCACCTTAACCGAAGCCGCTGAGTTTTATAGCAAAGGTCGCGGCCATGCCATTCCCGAAGGCGAAGACTTGCTGATTCACTGGCATATTTGGGAGCCCGATTTAAGAGCGGAAGAAGTGGCGATGCTCGTGGCCTTTTTAGCCACACTGGAGGATCAAAGTTTTATGCCTACGGTACCAGCGGTTAATCCGTCTGGTCTACCGCCTGTACTGTAAGAAGGCGCCCTTGCTTGAATGCCGAGGGAGCCGCGGTACTTTTAATGGTGGCCGATTGCGCAGGCGCAGCGGCTGATCTACACTCAGCACAGATGGAGGAATAATAATGAAACTAAAAAAAGTTCTGTACACATTTACCGTGCTCGCTTTGGTGCTAGGCGCTTATTTTCTGGGGCAAAAAAACTCGGGCACAACGCTTAATTACACCGACACCCAAACGGGTAAGAGTTACGCAGGTGGCGTGAGCGAAGCCACCGGAGCAGGCAGTGAAGCGGCAACGCAGGCACCGCGCACGGTGGTAACAGTGAGTGCGGGTGAGTCGATTCAAGAAGCCGTAAAAAATGCGCAACCCGGTACCGAAATTCGGGTTATGCCTGGCGTCTATCATGAAACAGTCTATGTGGATAAAGACGACATCAGGCTTATTGGCGTCATTGAAAAAGGCGTGCGCGCTACGCTCGATGGTCAAGGCACCATGAACGATGCCATCTTGTATTCGGGCAACAATTTTGTGGTCGAGAATTTCAAAATTACGGCCTACAAAGGTAACGCCATTATGGGTCAAGCCGGCAATAATTTTGAGATTCGCAATAATCAGATTGTCGACACGGGCGTATATGGCATCTTCCCGCAACTCGGCAAGAATGGCATTGTTGAGCACAACGTAGTGTCGGGTATTGAAGACGCGGCCATTTACATTGGCATGAGCGACAATGTGCACGTGGCGCACAACCATGTGTTCGACAGCGTGGCGGGCATCGAAATCGAAAACAGCCGGCACGCGATTGTTGAGAACAATTATGTGTACAACAACACGGGTGGCGTGTTGGCGTTTATCACGCCGGGCCTACCGATTAAAACCACCTACGATGTGATTATTCGTAACAACTTTATACACGCTAATAATCACCCCAATTTTGGTGCGCCGGGTTCCACGGTGTCGGGCATTCCAGCCGGCACGGGCATTTTGATTATGGCTGCGGACCAGGTGGTGGTAGAAGACAACATCATTAGCGACAACAAAACGGCGGGCATTTTAATTACCGATCACGAAAATGCCAGTAACGTCACGTTTGATCCTGATGCTGATCCCAATCCTGACGAAGTCGCAATTCTGAACAATGTAATGCTCAATAACGGGTATGACACCATCACCGAGATCAAAGCCTTGATGGCGTTGGAACTAAAACAAGTAAATCCCGACATCGTGGCTGTGGGCGGCGGTTCGGGCAGTTGCATTATTAATCGCCACCAATACAACGTGGTGGGGATTAGTGATTACAGCGACTGCGCGTTCACCAATACCAACGACATCATCACTTATCAACTGGCCGAACCCGTACCGCCGCGTCAGATTGACCCTGCAGAACGTGGAATGATTGCGTATTTAGGCGTATGCACGGGCTGTCATGCCTATACGGGGCGCTTAGTTGGCCCGCCGGTGCAGACTATTCAGGCGCTCTATTTAGATGACCCCGAAGGTTTAGTAGCGTATATCAAGAACCCCGTGAAAAAGCGGCCCGACTTCCCAGAAATGCCATCTCAGGCTTATTTAGGAGACGAGACCCTTAAAGCTGTGGCAGACTACATGCTGGCATTGGAGAAATAGCCTGTAAGCTGTTTGCGTTTTTGCTCAAGAGAAACCGATTGTCGCATGATGTAGAAAAGGTTTTTTGTTTTTTTTTGGGGGGGGGGAGTCAATAGATATTTTATTGACGTCGCTGCAATTACATTCAAGCTGGTAATGCCAGTTACAAATCATCCCTTAAAATTTTGGTCTATTTTTCATGAAACTAACAATTAATATCTTGGCTTTATGGGCTTTGCTTAGCCTCGTGACTACTACTTATGCGGGATTTCCCAACGATTTGAGCGATGTTGAGTTTATCGAGTCGCCGCAAGTTAAATCATGGCCAATAGGCTCTACACTGCCAACGATGACGGTTGCTAATGGTTTTATTACGATACCCTACTCAGCGACGTTGTCTTGGCCGCGTATTACCATTAACAGCACGCAAGTGGTTTCCAATGCCTGGGGTATTGTGAAAAAAGATGGGCGTTGGAAGGCTGGAACATGGGAGTGGTTGAGGCCAGGGCAAATATCCAAGCCGATTAAGTCGTTTCATACCTGCTGTCACTTTAAACCTGCGATCGGCTCTTTCACCCCCCGCAACGGTGATATCTACGGGTTCTTTGTTAGTGGGACCATCCGTTCAGGCATCAACAACATACCTAGGCGTACAAATTATGTAGTATATGAGTGGGGCAAGGGCGTGGTGTGTGTTGAAGGCAATTGTGGTGCTGTGGTACCCACCGCTGCCATTGATTTGTTGCTTGAGGAAGCGCGTATGCCCGAACCTGAACCCGGACCCGATATTGAGTGAATGCAGCGTTGCATAAAATTTTGCTTTGCAGCTGGTGTGCATTGGTTAACTTAACTCGTAACCAGTGTAGGTTAGCAGCCACACAATCGCTGTTTAGGCTAAGTACGGCCTTAGCACTCTATTGTGCGGCGTTCAGTGCGCAGGGGGCTTTTCCCAATGATTTAAGCGATGTTGAATTTATTGAAGCGGTGCAGGTGAAATTTTGGCCTGCGAGCGCCAGCTTCAACTCGATGAGTGTAGGTGGCGGCGTTATTACAATGCCCTACAGTGCCGCTAACTCTTGGCCAGTAATCAATATAAACAATACCAATGTTGTCGCAAATGTATGGGGTATTGTTCGTGTAAACGGCCGTTGGAAAGCCGGTACTTGGGATTGGATGCGACCAGGGCAAATCGCCAAGAACCAAGCTGCCTTTGGCGGCTGTTGTCATTTTAAAGCGGGCATCGGTAATTTTACGCCGCGTAATGGCGATATATTTGGCTTCTTTTTTTCTGGCACGGCCCGCTCGGGAGTTGTTAACACCGCACAACGCACTAATTTTCTTGTTTATGAGTGGGGCAAAGGGGTGATTGGCCGAGAAGGCAGCGTTAATCTGCCTCCCGAACCAGAACCCGAGCCCGAATTACCCTTAGTACCCTTGGCGGCCATCAATTTGCTATTATTGGATTCAGCAGAGTCTGAGGAGGCTGTTGAACCCATATTTAATCCCGCCTATCTTTTTCTTTTACTGTTACAAGACTAGCCAGAACTTCGAACGCTACCCTCAATATTGTGAACTTCCTGAAAGAGTAAATTGACAAATCCCCATAAATCCTTGAACATCTGACGCCGTAAGGAATTCTCAACCAATCTACCCAAGTTAAACCTATGCAATCATTACTCAAGACGCTCACAGTATTATTACTTTTAGTGCCGACATTCAACGCGCAGGCTGGATTTCCGAATGACCTGAGCGACGTTGAATTTATTGAAGCGGCACAAGTTAAATCATGGCCGGCGAGCGCCAGTTTCACATCCATGAATGTCGTTGGTGACCTAATAATAATGCCGTATAGTGCGGCTAACTCTTGGCCTAGGATCACAATTAACGGTACGTCGGTAGTCTCAAACGTGTGGGGCATCGTTAACGTAAACGGCCGTTGGAAAGCCGGCACATGGGATTGGATGCGCCCTGGCCAAACGTCCAAACCCAAAAAGGCGTTTGGTGGATGCTGTCACTTTAAAGCCGGCATCGGTAATTTTACGCCGCGTAACGGTGATATTTTTGGCTTCTTTTTTTCTGGCACAGCCCGTTCTGGCGTAGTCAACACGGCTCAGCGTACTAATTTTGTAGTATATGAGTGGGGGCGAGGAGTAATTGGTCGAGAAGGTGTTGGTGTCCCTGAACCTGAGCCAGAACCAGAACCAGAACCACCCATGGTTCCCGCGCCTGCTATTAATTTGTTACTAGACGCTAGCAAGGGCGCGAAAAAGAGCTAAATCGCTGTTGCCGCTTCCCCCGATCTTCGCTTCCGCTTGATCGTGTGGTGATTATAAAAAAACCGCTATGTATTTTAGCGGTTTTTTTATGCGCGGGGTTTACGCGCTTTTAGAGTTGCTAGTTAAGTGCGCGCAACGAAAGGGCTGTTTTTCAGGGCGGTGGTGGAGCATCATCAAGCAGTAATAGGCTGATTGCTCCGAGGTACGGTGTTGGAGGAATGGCGGTCGCGACTAAATTCTTGAGTTGCGTGTTGAACCAGTTGTCGGCAATCACTTGATAGCCCTGTACTCGTGGGTGCAGTCTTATAAATACTCCGGGTTTGGTGACAGATTCTTCTAGGTGAAGCAACACATTAGAATAGTTTGGGAAATTTATAAACGAACTGTAATGGTCAACCAATGGAGCATTTTTGTTGCTCGCGGCAGAAGCAATAGCCGAATTATAAGAACCAAGATTGTAATCGCTGCGCGGAATTAAATTACCGATAATCGGAGTAAAACCGCGACTGCGAGCAATCTCGATCATCGCTTCAATATTGTTCCTAGTTGTAGCAGTGTCAATGCCAACCCCAAAGTCGTTTGATCCGTACAATATGAGCACCAAATACTGCGAGCCTTCGTGGGTGCTTTTGGCGGTTGCGAGTGCGCTGTTTATTCGACCCAAGCCATGATAAGAGGCACCGTTATCTCCTGGCCCAGAAGCCGTGCCGCCAATCCCCCAATTGGTTACAATCGCTGGGCGCTCTGGAACGCCGTTGCCTAAGTGCGCTATAAGCATTTTGGTAGGATCACCGCGTTCCGTCGTGCCGTTAGCGAAACGATCCAAAAAACCTCCAGGTTTATCGGGAGACCCAGGGGGTAAGTAGCCCACCGTAATGCTGTCGCCAAACAGCGCAACCACCGCAGGCAGTTTTTCTGCCTGCGCGGCGCTAGTAAGGCTTTGGGCTAGCGCAAACAGCAAGATGAATTTTAAGCGTGTTAGTCGATCCAACATAAACGAATTCCTATTCTTAAATGATTCTAGTGCCGAGACTCTGTTTATTTCGAAAGTGCGCTCTAGGTTAATTTCAAAATGAGTTTTCGGGTCCACTGCTCAGCAACGCTTATTAACTTAACATTGGCGTAGAGAGTTTGTAAAACCGTGTCACGTAAATCCTAGTCACGATGTTTGTGTTGCTAAGATCTAGGCTTGGACGCTTTGAGCGCGCTCGTTGGTTAAAATCTGCTAAGCTCTGGCTTTCCTACTCAGCGCGCTGAATTATATATCCGCTAAGCGCTTGTTCCAAAGCGAAGTTTCCTAAAATTTACCAAGTCTTTATGGGCCGAAACACCAGAATAGACCAAACTCGCGGCGTATTGATTGCATTGGTAATCGTTGGCCACATCGTGCTCGGCTCAGTGCATGAGCAAATAGTGCGGTACGCGATATATGCGTTTCATATGCCGCTGTTTATCGCGCTGTCGGGATATCTCATTAATACGCCCACACTGCAATCCCAATCGTTTGCGGCAACACTCTGGCGCTATTGGCAGCGTGCGTTAAAGCCGTTTGCGCTCGCCTTTGTTTTTTTTACGGGCGTGCTGGCGGTGCACGCGTGGCAAGAGGACCGTTTAGACGGTGCATGGTGGCTGAATGCCATGCTTACGCCCTATTACCACTTGTGGTTTGTACCGACCCTGGTGATCTGGGTGATTGGCTTAGCCATTCTCCTTAAACTGCGCATCCCACTCTGGCTCAGTGTGATGGGCAGTGTGGCGGTATCACTATTGTGGGCGGGTTCTAGCCTCGAATGGTTACCAAAGTTTTTTGCGGTCTTAGCATCAAAAAAAGTAGTGTACTTCTTTAGCTTCTTTTTATTGGGCGTGTGGTTGCGTCGCTTGCATAACCAAGCGCAAATACCAGACTTCGGCCGATTTAAGCTGCCACTGTGCGTGATTGTGGCGCTCGCCTTTGCCGCCTACTGGCAAGGCATAGGCCCCGCCCCCACACCACTGAAAGCCATCGCGTGGTACACCCTAAACACAGCGCTGTTCGCCCTTTGTTTGAGTTGGATCACTACCTGGACACCCACCGTAAGCCAGCCCCGCGTTAACAAGACACCCACCGTTAGCAGCCTTATCAAGACACCCACCGTTAGCGGCACCAAATCGGCTCAATTCGGCGCGCGCCACTCAATGGCGCAGATCCTGGAGATGATGGGCAGGCTCTCGTTGCCGATCTATTTGTGGCACGTACTGCCCATGTTTCTGCTCAAAGGCTTCGATCTGCATGAATCCCATACAGTTTGGTACTACTTAATCAGCATTGTGGCCTGTTTGGGCTTGGTATATGCCGTGCGGGCGGGCGAGAACCGGTCAGCTTGGGCCGACGCCTGGCTTTATGGTGTGCCCAATGCAACGCCACTGGCAGTTGATCCGACGATCACCGTTAAGTAATCCCGAAATATCGTACGCTTGCGCTTACCCGCAACCCGCTTGTTATCGAATATACGGTAGGCTTTTATGCTGCGCGATTTCGGCGGGGCTCAAACCGCTTAGTTCATGTGGAAACACTACCCATTGATCGGTGCTGTGCAAATAATAGTCGGGCTCGCGCTGCGTAACATTGCGGCTGGGCTTGTACCAAACACAGGCGGTTTTAATAGCGAGCGATGCAACCGAGCTCGCCTCATGCAGGGCCTTAATAATTGCATCGAGCGTTTTGCCCGTATCAAAAATATCGTCCACGAGCAGCAAGCGTGTGTGTTCGGTAAGTTGCTTAGCTAACGATTCAATGCCTTCTAGGTGTACTTGTGAAGCTTGTTGCTCAATGCCCGTATACGAACGCGCAATTAGGCAGCCGTGATCGGCCGCTACGCCGCGGTGCTGTAAATATTCGTGCAGGCTAACAGCAATGGGTGCACCGCCACGCCACACGCCCACCACTAAGGTGGGCGTATAGCCGCTGCTCAGTACCGCGTCGGCCAACCGAAACGAGTCTTGTAATAACTCGTTGGCGCTAATAAAGTGTTTTGACGATTCGCTCATGCGCGCCATTTTAATCGAGACTCATCAAGAGCGCGGCTTAAATGCTCAATCAAGGCTTAGATCAATCGCCCCCAAGTTAAGCCCGTGTTCTTGTGCGCACCGTTTGGCAATCTCGTAACCGGCATCAGCGTGGCGCATTACGCCCGTCGCGGGGTCGTTCCATAATACCCGTTCGATGCGTTTAGCCGCCGCATCAGTGCCGTCGCAACAAATCACTAAACCTGCGTGCTGCGAATAACCCATCCCCACACCGCCGCCATGATGAAACGACACCCACGTGGCGCCGCTAGCGGTGCTTAGCATTAAGTTTAAAAGTGCCCAATCCGACACCGCATCCGACCCGTCCAGCATCGCCTCTGTTTCGCGGTTGGGGCTAGCCACTGAGCCCGAGTCCAGATGGTCGCGGCCAATCACTACGGGTGCCTTAAGTTCGCCATTTTTAACCATTTCGTTAAACGCGAGGCCTAAGCGATGTCGGTCACCTAACCCAACCCAGCAGATGCGCGCGGGTAGGCCTTGAAATTCAATGCGCTCTTGCGCCATGTCGAGCCAGTTGTGCAGGTGCGGGTCATTGGGCATAAGTTCTTTCACTTTGGCGTCGGTCTTACGAATATCCTCGGGGTCGCCCGACAGCGCCACCCAGCGGAACGGCCCGATGCCTTTACAAAATAATGGGCGGATATAGGCTGGCACGAAGCCTGGGAAATCAAAGGCGTTGCGTACTCCATGGTCGAACGCCTCTTGGCGAATATTGTTACCGTAGTCCACTGTGGGTATGCCTTGG
>CAYOXK010000090.1:0-10720 GCA_964407915.1 uncultured Gammaproteobacteria bacterium | reverse complement strand
CCCCGCCTGCGCGGGGGCGACGTTATTGTCTTTCGCGAGGGTGACGCTATTGCCCTTCGCGGGAATGACGATTTCGTCCTCAGTGGTTGATCTGAACGGCAAATCAAGATACCCTTTCCACCAGTGTCTACCTAATCAGCAATTGCTTTTTGGCAGCATCCTACCGCAAAAAGCACGCCCTACCTTAATGAGTCCATTTTTAAGTCACTTATGCCAAGGCTATGGTCGGCATAATTTGCGGTCAAGTAACGTATTGTTCTTCTGGCTGTTCTGCGTATTTTTTCTTTCTGTTTCAGTGGCTTCCGCGCAAATCCTAGATGGCGAAGCGGACCCGCGCTTTACGGCTCCAATCTTTTATTCGAAAGCGGCTACCATCCGTGTTGATGTTGTTTACATCGCACCCGACAATCGAATTTACTTCGCTGGTAAATTTGATCGTCTCGATACAGCTTCTGATATTTTCGAACAAGGTACTTTTGCACGTCTTGAGGCCGACGGCACACTCGACCAATCATTTGCCCCGCAAATCAAGGGCGGCAATGTATTAGCGATCGCGGTTCTGCCTAATGGCAAAATTCTCATTGGCGGTGATTTTACCCACGTTAATGGCCAAGCTGCGGCTAATTTTGCGCGGCTGAATGCCAACGGCTCAATAGATAGCACCTTTAATGTGGCGGTTGACCGACAGGTGCGGAGTATTTTGTTGCGCGCAAATGGTCAAGTAGTGATTGGCGGAGGGTTTACTTCGGTGGCCGGTAATATCGCTAATAATCTAGCTCAAATCAGTGCCGACGGCGTGTTTGACCAAAACTTTGAGAGCGACGTGTTTGCCATTGAAAGTCCACAACAAAGCAATTCAGGTGTTTTCGTTGTGCGCGAAATGGTAGTCGACCCCATAGCGCAGAGCCAACTGATGGTGGCTGGTGCTATGCGCTTTCCGAACCCGGATCCTTCTAGTACGGACGAAGGTCCTAGAATAGTGATGGCAAGGTTGAATAATGATGGCAGCCATGACGACACTTACGTATTCCCCTATACAGGTCCTGGCGTTGTTAGGGAGATGGTGGTTGATGATCTTGGAAACGTCTATTTTAGTTCAAGTTTTGTGGTTCAAACGGTCGAGGGCATAAACTACGTGGCTGGCAAGACGGATGCGACTGGTGCGATTGTCGAGAGTTTTACTCCCCCGCTGCCTAATTTTAAAGCCCTGACAGGCATCGTATTGCTACCGTCTGGCGACATTGCAATCTCGGGAGATTTTAACGGTGGCCTGATGGTGCTTTCACCCGCAGGCGAACAACAAGCCGTTCCGCTTCCACTCATTTCTGGACTCAAAGATATTGGCGTGCAAACGAGTTTGGCTGATGGATCTCTGGAGTCGATTGTAGTGGCGGGCACCTTTGGCTTTATTGGTGGCGCATTTTTAGACAGTATAGGTCGCATCGATTTAGCGGGCCAAGTATTGGCTGAACCAAGGCTATCGATGTTTCTTGCTCAAGCTGAAATTAATGCGATAGCGCCAGCCGCGAACGAGGCGGTCTATGTTGGTGGCCGTTTTGAGGAGGTGGGCGAGTTTGTTCGAAGCAATATTGTAAGGCTTAACAAAGACGGCTCAGTAGACCCTAACTGGCAATTAACGCTCAATGATGATGTACAAAATATAGTCGCACTCAGAAATGGTGACATTATCGTGCAGGGCGATTTTGGTTTAGTTAATGGTGATTTTTATCCTGGTATGGTTAAGGTGGATCCGAACGGAGTGCTTGATCCGACATTTCCTGCCTTGGCACCCTCAGGCGACGTGTATAGATTAATTGAATTAGCCAACCGTCAACTGTTAGTGGCCGGCGAGTTTCAGCCAGACGGTATGGCGGGTGACACCAAATTCTTAGTCCGATTAGAGCCTGACGGTTCCCACGATCCAACCTTTGAAACTGGATTTGATAACCTTGTAGAAGAGATTGCGCTCGCCCCCGATCAAAAGATTTACGCAGCGGGAGCTTTCAATTTTATTTCAGGAGTTGCGCATCAAAGCATGGTTCGCCTAGAGGAAAACGGCGCAGTCGACCCAGCGTTTTCGCTGGTTGTAGAACGGTTGAATGTGACGTATCCGTCGACGATTAAGCTACAAAATGATAACAGTATTGCCATAGGTGGCCATTTTGATCATGTGAATGGCACTCCACAGCGGTTTCTTGCTGTGATTGAATCAAATGGGGATTTACGCGAGAGTTTTACCCCGTTATTACGAACGTCGTTAGGCCCAGATCCTGATACTGGCATACAGGCCCGTCCAGTATCTGCGATCGTCAACTTGCTGAATGGTCAACTTGTTGTGGCCGGTAACGTAGGGCCTAATACGGAGGCACTTGATTATCGATTTCTACAACGCTTCAATGAAGATGGGAGTGTTGACGATTCGTTTTTTGACGCGACGCTTGATGGTGTTGTAAGCGCGGCCGCGGTTGATGCGGCTGGAAATCTGTTGATTGGAGGCAACTTTACGCAAGTGGGTGAGGTGGCCACTGGGCAAGTGGCCCGTGTTGCGATCGGACTAGATATCACACCATTGTGTATTGTGACCAAAGCAAGTAACGGCAACGTAATACAATTTTGTTTGTAGGAATGGCGATCTCCGTCTTCGTGGGAATCACGTTGGGCTCGTGAATCATCTAGCCAAAAACTCAAAATAGTTGAATCCAAATAATGATTCTCTGCACCTAAGTATACAAGAGAGCGACATTGTGCAGCTCTCATTAACTTTTAAGGTATGAAGAGGACATCATGAAATACATTACACGCGCCTTGTGCGTAAGCTTGTTCACGCTTTTAGCCGTAACTTCTGTACACGCCAAGAGCGATGGTCAAGTGGACTTCGCCGATCTATCTTCTCACTACGGCGAGCCGAAGGTCGAGATTAACTTAACCGCTAATCTAATGAAAATGGCTGGCAGTTTCGCACAGAGCGAAGAGCCTGAAGTGGCCAAAATGCTGTCCAATTTAGAGTTTGTTAAAGTGCGCGTCTACAGTCTCAAAGGCGAGTTCGACAAGGCTAATGATTCCATTGAAAGCTTGAGCAAAACCCTAAAAGCGGACAATTGGGAAACGTTAGTTACAGTGAATGACAACGAAGAACACCAGAACGTGCGAATTTTTAGTAAGTCTACCAACGACGTGATTGACGGGTTTGTGGTGATGGTTGTGTCGCCTGAAAAGGAAGACGGCGAAGCGGTGTTTATTAATATCGTCGGCTCGATCGATCCAAAGCAAATCGCCAAAATCACTGACAATCTTGATATCAATATCAACTAAAGCGACTGCGTGATGAACTTTTTAAAATATAGTTTTATTACGCTGTTCGCCGTGCTGCTTATTGTCGGTGTAATTTATGCGGTTGCCTCCACCGGCATTAAGTCGCAATCGGGCTATGCTAAGTTTGATCTACCAAGCCGACCTCCAAGCTTTTCGGGCATTGCCCTTAACGTGGGACCACTCGGCGTAAAGCCATTGCAGTGGGTTATAAAACAAATAGAGAATGATCTCGACGCTGAAACAGAAGCACCCGAACGCATCCTTCTTGGCACTTTACAAGAAGTGCAGGGTGTTCAGCTTAGGGTGTATCAAGTACGCGACAACCGCGAGCTGTACGACCAAGCCGTAAGCGCAACGATCGAGTCGCTTAATCAGGACGCTTGGCAAACCGTGCTAATCGTGCGCGAAGATGATGAGCGCATTGTTGTGATGCAGTCTGAGAGCGAGGATGTGATTTCAGGAATAACGATAATGGTTACTTCGCCTGAACAGGCGGCATTCATAAATCTGCTCGGCGAGTTTAATGCCGAACAAATTGCGAGTTATGCCGAGCGGGCTCACAAGTTTTAAGGGGTGGCGCAAGGAGTTACGGCAAGGGCAACCGTTATCCCTGCAAAGTGTCATCCCCGCGCACGCGGGGGCCCATCTCTTGGCGCTGGGCTGATACATGGATTCTCGCTTTCGCGGGAATGACTAAGAAGTGTCATCACCGCGCAGGCAGGCATCCATCCATCAGCGCATAACGTACCGGCATTTGGGGAAATTAGAACATCCCCAGAAAGTCGTTCCACTTTTTTGACTTGTGCGCCGAATTAATTTGATATCGCATTGTGGACAACTAGGGGTTAGAAAGTCTTCCGACGTTAAATCTTCTAGCAAACGCGCCTGTACCTTCGGATCGAGCTTAAGGATGTCAGCATATATTTGTTCATGACCTTGCGCTTTAACGTTGACGTTCGCTTGCTGTAAAAAATCAACTGCAGCTTGAGATAATGTGCCCGAGTACATTAATAGGCCTAGCTGCAAGCCCTCACTCGCAATGACGCCCTGCAGCTCCCTCACCACCTGTACACCTATCGGCCGATTCGTCCAACTTTTGCACTGAACGGCGCCGATCTTTTGCTTGGTGGAATTTGCATACAGATATAGGTCGACACCGTTATCGGCACCTAAACGTGTTTCTTTGGCCAGAAACCCGTTTAAGTTCCACAGGCGCGCACACAACCTCTCAAATACGCGCCACTCCATGGCGGCAATAAGCTCTGCGGACCATCGGGATGTGTCGATTGAAGGCGTATTTTGCGAGTTAGTTGCCGTGTGACCGTGGGCGGTTTTGCTTGTTGAAACGTTTTGCTTGGATGCGGGACGGTCGCCTTTAGGCGTGTTTAATTGCCCTTTATTCCGCTTGTGTTTGACTATGAGCGCACTAATAACTAGCAAGATGATTATGGCTACAAGAGCGACAATGGCTAGGGGGGGTTATGTAATCAAGTGGATTGATGCCACGGGAGATCGATACACCAAAAATAACGGCGATGATGGCGCCGATGGCTCTAACGCCAGTATCTTTCTGCGAACGCTTTCGCTTAGCCATACTGTGCATTCCTCATCAAAGTTACATTCACTCTTTGAGTGTATCGCACACTTAAGATCAAACATAAAAAGCTCTTGCAGGGGTAAATAGCGTAGATGAGTGACGTATGTTGTTGCTGGCACATATGGACCGCGTTTATCTAGACGGTGCTAACGTGTGGCCCCGCCTTTGCGGGAGTGACGGATATAAGCAGCTCGTTTGTTAACTAATGCTCAACTCTGAATTGACCGGTTTAAATTCGAGCTCGGGCGTAACGCTCAGCAGATAGCGCACATAGTGATGCAGCTCGTGGTTTAAATTAAACCAAGTGGAAATAGAGTGGGCAGGGTTTTGTTCGCGCTCTAAGTGTGCTGCCACTATTTCGTTTGCGTGTTCGCGGTGCGCGTCGTTGTCTGCGTTTAAGGCTAGGTAGTCAGCATCGCTGATTGGGTGCTTTTGTGGGTCGAACCAGTGCGGCAGTAGTGTGTCAAAAATGCCTTGCATGCGATCATGATGCAACGTGTCAAGCGCTTTACCGAGCCGTGAACTATTTGAGCCCCGCAGCACGCGCAAATCATGATCCACATCCTTCAGAGTTTTTGTGGCATAGATCATGGCCCGCGCTGATTGCGCGATATCCGTAACGTCCTTGCGTTGATCGTCTGTGAGATTAGTGGCGTACAGTTTTCCTACATACTGGATTAAACTGTCTTCGATGCCTTTAAGTTGTTGATATTGCTCAATAGTGTCGCCTGACAACGTTGAGGCATTGAGCTGCACACGACGTTCTACTGATTCGAGGTCAATTCGCAGCATGGCCGCGTTAAAGCGCACGCCATCGCAAACCAGCTGTTTTAGTGTCGCTTGTAAGGCCTTAATGGCGGCGTCAGGTACTTCAACGGGTACCGAAAAATATTCCGCTAGCTGGTTCTGGGGTGCAGGAAGCAATCGCGCAATCCACGCGCTATACGCTTTAAGAATGGGCAAAAACAATACAATGCCCATCAAGTTAAACGTGCTATGAAATGCAACCAAGCCGAACAACGGGTCTTGTACGCCTAGCACGCTCAGTATATTTGGTAAAAACGGCAGTAGCACCACAAACGCTAAAAAATTAGTAACAACATTAAAAAATACATGTGCGAATGCTAACTGCTTTTTTATTTTAGACTCACCCAAACTTCCTAAAATGGTGGTGCTCGTAGTGCCGAGATCTGCGCCAATCACGAGCGCGGCCGCACCAGCGAGCGGTAACAGGCCGGCGCTGAGCATCGCGAGCGTAATCACCATTACGGCGGAGCTCGACTGCATGATAGCTGCTAGCACTAACCCCAATGCCAAATAAGCGATGGCGGGCAGGTTAGTCATGGCATTAAAGTCGAGCAAATCGGGTAAGCCGGCAACGCCAGATTTCATTTGATCTAAGCCCAATACCAATAGGCCAAAAGCAAATATGGCTAAGCCAAACCCGCGAACTTTTTCGTTGCGAGGAAACACCAATTGACACGCGGCGCCTATGCCTAAAAGAGGAATAACCAGTGCCTCAAAGTCCAGCTTAAAGCCCACCACCGTCACCACCCAACCTGTGAGCGTGGTGCCTAAGTTGGCGCCCAACATAACCCCAATCGCGGCCGTTAACGAGACCACTTCGGCGCTTAATAGAGCGAGCAACACCAACGACACCATCGAGCTGCTTTGCAAAATAGCCGTGATGACCATTCCAGAGAAAACCGCGCTCCAAGTGGCTTGGGTACGCAGCGCAAGCCAACGCTTAAGCTTCTCGCCACTGGCTCGTCGTAGACCTCGCTCTAAGGAGTGCATGGCATACAAGAAAATCAGCAAGCCAGCAATAAAGTGCAATAGGGTCATAAGCAACTCACTGCATTGCTCGCTCTAAGCGATAACGTGTAGCGTTGGGTCATTTGCTAAGTTGCGCGACGATGTCAGCGCGCAGATTCTCGGTGTTGCTGTGTGCTATGCCGAGTAAATTTTGTGTAGTAGTGAGCGTGGACATCCAAAACCGCAACTGCCGGATTAATTCTGGGTGAGCTAGATAACCGTCTAAAATCTGCTGAGCCTCGTTTGGGCTAATGGGTGAATCGCATTCAATTAACACCTGCTTGGCATCGAGACCCTCGTTCCGATGGCAGTTCTGCCAAACATGCTGGGTCACTTTTGATGGCTTTAAACCGCGTACTGTTTCTCGGTAATCAGGAATATATTCAAAGATCTGGCTTTGCGACCCCGAACTCGTTACAAAGTATTCTGCCAGGGCGCTGCGTAGGTTCTGATCGCTTAGCAAGTTTAGTTCGCCCGCGCTTTTAAGCTCGTCGTAGGTGGCATTGTTGCGGAAGTAGTTGAATATTTGGCTAGCCTGGAAAAAGGCCAGAACCGTGGGCCAATCAGCTGATCGCGCCTCAGCATCCGCTTCGGCATAAGCAAGTGCTTTATCGCCGTAAGCTAACACTTGTGAATTGAACTGTTCCCTTACATAAATGTTTTTCGCATCAGCGGCGAGGTCGGCTTCAAGTCGCTCTAGGTAGTCGCGTGCACGTTCTAGATTCGCTCGTTCCGCATTCCAGTTGGATACCTGCAAACCGATAAATACGCCCACTACCACAATCAAAAAGTCCAACCAAACCGCAAACCAGTTTTGCGCTTTAATGTGTTGCGTAAGCCGCCGTAAGATCATTTAGAGTATCAGGGTAAGGGTAGGCAACATGCATCGCGAACCTGCGAGCACACCGCGAACATTAGCGCGAAAGAATAAACGCTAACTCAAATTCGCGCAATCAGGACAGCGATTGTCCGAGTTGACCTCGATGAACTATCGCTCGACCCGACGTTGGCTCGGCGTCGGGCGCTGAGTGTTGGCGGGGGCAGATGGTCGCGCGTTGGCCGTTGCGGCGGGGCGGCTTACCGTTGCTGGTGGCGTATAGCTTGGCGCGGGAGTTGGCGCAGATCTTTGCGGTGCAGGCGCTGGAATGGCCCGATTAGCGGGTGGCTGGCTAATGCGCGGTTGCGTAATGGTGGGTTGTTGCGCCGGTTGGCTATTGCGTATGTGCCTATTCTCCTGAATTCGATTTACTCGGTCTGGCAAGCGAGTGGCAGTATTACGATTAGCATCATTACCCACGCTTCCGTTGGAGGAACCATTGGTAACGCTGCGCCCCTCGAATAGATCTACTCGTCGATAAGTAGGCGCAGGCGTGTTGGGCGATGGAGTGCTGGGGACCGGAGTCGCCACAGTGCCGCCAGTCACGTTTTGAGTGGGCCTAATACGCAGGTTTGCCAAGCGGTTTTGTAATTGCTCTGGCCCCGAGTTTGGCCGCACTGAGCTGCGTTGTAAGCGCTGTAAATCACCTTCGTTGCTTGCCGCTACGCGTAAGTCGCGTTCCGCTATAGCCTGACGTGCGGTTTGCGTGCGATTGGTATAGCCACGCCGCGTGTCATGCTCCCAACGCTGTGCATCGCGATGCTGAATAATATCGGCATGGCTGTAATAGCGACGAGGGTTATAGTGGCGACTCGATATTCGCACTATATGACGATTGCGCCAATGAAAGCCGCTTGAGTAAAAGCCGTGCGACAGGTAAATGCTCGGACCCCAAAAAAAAGCACTGTGGTAATTATGGGCGTAGTATCCGTCGTGATACGCCGTATAGCCAAAGGGGTAATCCCAAAAAATGGGTTGATAATGAGGCCAACGCCACGCGCCGAACACCCTACGCGTGTCGTAGTAGGGCAGATATACGACTTCGCGTCGGCGCGGCTCTATGATGATGATGGTGTTGTCGCGGCTTACCGTTACCTTGTCCATGGCGTCTAAACTACCCGCCTGCGCGGCCAGTTCACGCAAATCTTGAATGCTCGCGAGTACTTGCGCCTCGTTGGCTAAAAAAGCTTCGCCCAAGGATTGTGTCCATGCGAGATCCTGGCTCATGCGTTTGAGTATCTGTGGAAAAGCCACCAAAGCCTGCACGCTTGGATCCCAATCGAACTCCCGCACGGCATCGACCGCGGCCTGACCCTCAAGATCTGAGTTTTTAACGCTCCAACGTTCGGCTTGCACAACTTCAAGCGGGTAGGTGGCCGCTACTAAGATGTGCGAGAGTATGGTGTCCGGATACAGCGCAATGGGTGCCAGAATCTGCTCTAGTTCAGCTTGGTTCAACTGGCTGGTGTTTGCCACCGCGCCATTCTCTTCCTGTGCTTGGGCAAGCGACAAACCCAGCAGTAAAATAGCAAAGCTAATTAGCGATGTAGCTTTGGCTACGACTGCTGAAAGCAGAGCGGATGAGGTAAACCGAGGCGTCATAGATAATCTCCCAGCATAGGTGCTGAATTTAGACTAATACTACGACATTATGGTAAAAGCTACCTGAATCCTAGCTGAACATTAATGCAGCGATTAACCCTCATGGCACACGAATCAAACCTTCAGAAAACGCGTATGTTTCAATGGCATCACAAAGCATTTAAAGCGCTCAACGTAGATGAGCTGTACGCCATCCTTAAGTTGCGGCAAAACGTATTTGTAATAGAGCAACAGTGCATCTACCCAGACATTGACGATATAGATCAGCTCGCCACACATCTTTTTGCGGTAGATGAGCAAAGCCAAAACATCTGCGCCTACCTGCGCATTCTGGCACCCGGCATAAAGTTCGCCCCAGCCAGCATAGGCCGAGTACTAACCCTTGAGGAGGCACGTGGTAGCGGATTGGGTCGGCAAGCAATGGAGCGAGCAATAGCCACAATTGAGCATGAGCGCCCTAACTGCGCTATCAAAATATCCGCTCAAGTTTACCTAGAGCCGTTCTATCAAACTCTAAATTTTCGTACAATTTCAGAGCCCTACGACGAAGACGGCATCATGCACATCGATATGCAAAGAGGGTAACCGAACGGTCATTCACCTGCTAATTTTGTTCATCCCCGCGCAGGCGGGGATCCATTATCTAGCAAGTAGCTAACCCATGACCCCCGCCGCCGCGGGGGTGACGTTACTGCCCTGCGCAGGAATGATCGACGGGCACGCTATCCATTCTCAACGCGCTCCACCCAAACAAACCGATCATTCTGCACCGTTTTGCCTCCATCCCAACGGTAGGCCGTTAACTGGCCTTCTGGCAATACAACGCTGTAGTCTAAACACGCAATGTTTGGCGCTAAGCGTTCAGGCACACCAGGATCGAGCCAGTAGTGACCCACAAACACCACCGGCTCGTCATGCCCATAGTCAATCACATAGTCTTCGGTTGTAATGGGATCATCCGGTACATTAATACGCTGCGCCTCCCCACCTAAAAGCGCGTCTCGATAAGTGCTTTTATTCTCGTGCCACATAACACGTATTTCTCTTCGTGAATGTCCGCCTGCATCAACCATCGCATCGCTAGACTGGGGCAATGCCAACTCTTTGCCCTTTAACAACATTTCAATATCCACAAACTCCTCGCATCCCGGCGTTGTTGCTTTTACCAGCAGAGCATGATTCGCCACATTGTTCGCGCTCACTTGAGGGCGGGTTCGCGCAATCACTTCTTTATCCCAACACGCATGAACAATGCGCAGATTGTCGAACTCTAGCCATAGCGGTAGAGTTTTAAACCAATTAATCACATCCCAATAATCGTCAGACCCAAACGCATACTCATCTAAAAACGCCGCCTGCTGACGCGTGTTTTTGTCGATGTGCGGCCGCAAATACTGGCCTGGCGCGTTGGGCTTTTCAGTGGCATAGGCAATCGCGTTCAGTTCATGATTACCCATCACGCAATACGCGTTACCCGCCGCAACCATCGACCGCACAATCTCAACCGTTTCGCGCTG
>CAYOXK010000089.1:0-10772 GCA_964407915.1 uncultured Gammaproteobacteria bacterium | reverse complement strand
GCTTCTTACCAGAACTGCGTGTATGGGTAAGTAGTTTTCGTAATAAAGTCGATCGCGTGCAAATGCAAAATTATAGACCGCCACATTGCCAGGCGCCGATTCAGTGTATTGATTGCCCTGCGAGTCCACCACTCTAACACCCGTATAGGCGACCAGCAGTTGTGGTTCGCGGCGAAATACGCTGAGCAAATTACTGATATGTTCTGGGTCCAGCCAATCGTCGTCGTCAAGCCACATGAAGTACTCCCCACTTACGCGCTCCAGCCCTTGGTTGGCGGCGGCACGACCCGCTGAGTGAGAATTGTCTACCAGTAGTAATTCAGAAAAAGTGTTTGCATAATCGAGTAGCAGGTCTTTAGGAGACACTCCACCGTCGTTTATAACAATCACTTGTAGATGAGGGTGTTGTTGTAGGGCAAGCGAGTTCAGGGCGCGGGCTAATAGTTCGAGCCGATCTTTAGTGCGAACAATCACGGACACCAGACAGTGACTGTCTTGCGACGCTTCAGCAAACCGGTTAAACCATGGCTGGATCGTTTGTGCGTAACTCAAATTGGGCAGCCTTCGTAGCAGATAAAAGCCCTCTGCCGCGCCGACGCTTATGCCTAAGCTAAACGTACGTGCGATATTAATGCCTTCCACGAGTTCGATATAGCGTTCGGCAGCAACTTGGCTTTTATACAGCTCCATAACCTGACGCTTTTGTGCTAAAACGTGACTGATGTCGATGAGCCGATTGCACGGACCCATATTCGTTATATCGTAACTGATTAGCTGTGCCTTGCAGTTGGGCAGGCGCTGCATAGCGTCCCAAACAATTTGCGCCGTGGCGCGGTGATCGGGGTGAAACTCTAGGTACGAGGGAACGAAAATATGCCGCGGTTGGTGCGTTTTGATGGCGCGTATAACGCGATCTTGCAACACAATGGAGTTGACTAAACCGCGATCAGGCACATCCCAAAATTCATGTGCGCGCACGCTCAATGCAGCGCACGCTGCCTCGGCTTCGGCGGCGCGCAAGTCAGCAACCCGACGGTCGTTACCCCCAAAGCAGCGACCGCCGTCGGTAATAAACACGATGTCGACCGCGATGCCCGCTTGTTGAGCGAGTAAAATAGTGCCGCCCATACCAAAAGTCTCATCGTCGGGATGCGGCGCAAACACCAACCACGGCCCATTTGGTAGCTCCGAACTTGCATAAGGAATGAGATCTTTTTCTTGCATGTAGGCTACCTAAAATCCGTATCACCCGTGGTCAAAAACCATTTGTTGTAAAGTTCTTCAGGGCTCGGCCCGGGTGTACAGGTAATACTTGGAGTTTGCACCTGAGGGTCGACCAGTTTGGCATGTTGGTTGCCAAACAGTGGCAGATGGGTTTGGGAAATCCACATTGACATTTGGCGCATACCGAGCGGCTTGATTTGTGTTCGCACGTAGTCAATTAACTGTGGAAAAAATTGCGGATCACCAATGGTGTCCAGAAGCAGAATTTGTTGTCTGTCTAAGCGCCACACCACAATGCCTAAGAGCACGCTCGGCGTGCCGCTTCGATACACGATCTGCACCGTGTGAGTGTGCAGGGGATGTTCAAAGTAGCGGTGTTTGATATAGCCAAGGTCGCGGATGCCAACAATTGAGCTGTGCAAACCCTCCAGCATTTTATGATTCAGCTGCTCAACGATCGATTGGTGATCAGACTTGTCCAGCTGTAAATCGTGAGCGATATAGCGTGCCGTGCGGCGCCACTCCCAGAGTGAGGGTGCGTGCCACGTCGGCTCAACAATGTTACCGACCGGGGTTTGTACATTGAGGTGCTGGCTCATTTTTAACAGGCGCGCTTGTGGAAACCCAAAGCCAAGTCTACAGGGGCGGTCGTAACCAACAAACAAGTTAAGAAAGTATTTTGCGGTTAAACAAAACGGCCCATTACGCGTTAAGGTGCCGCGCTCGGAGGGTATGACCATTACATCCACGCATTGCATCGCTCGATGACGCTGTTGCTGGAATTGTATGTCGCGATACAGGCCCCCAAAATGCGCAATGACTTGCCCATGGCGGCGGGCAATAGCCGCCTGACCACGGCCATCGCCGTACTTCCAGTGCCACAGTGACGCGGACATTGGCTGCTTGAAAACATCCTCAAATAAGGTCCTAATGGCCTGTCTATCTTGAGGTTGGGCCAGTGCTACAGCCCAACGCGTTGTAGATGCTTGATGTTTCATACCACTATTGCCAAATGATCATTACCTACCTGTAGGCCATTGGACGTAGCACTAACACAATTGCCTACAGACACCCTGCGATCATCGGACCTAACGTTAAGCGATACCCAAAACGCACCGAGGTTGTATTCTAAGAGCATGCTATTTAAAGTCGGTGTCGCCAGTGGTCAAGAACCACCTACCAACTAAGGCGCTAGTATCGGGGCTTGGCAAGTTAAGAATGGTGGGTGTTCGCACGCTTGAATCCTCCACGCGTGTATAGCCATTTCCGAGCAACGGCAAGTGATCAGCCGAAATCCACATGCTCAGCTGGTGCGCGCCTAAGCTCGTGTTCTGCGTTTGAGCATACTCAATCAAATTGGTAAAGTATTGTGGTTCGCCCACTAGGTCCATAATCAGCACCTGTTCGTCAACCACGCGCAGCACCACCATACCTAATACTGTGCGGGGCGCGTTAGCTCGACTCACAAGCTTAACTTGGTACTGGTACAGAGGATGCTCTAAGTAGCGTTGTTGTATATAGTTCACACCACGCTCGCCAAGCATGTAGGGCGACAGCGCCGCGCGCATTTGTGTAAATAATTGCTCTAGCTGTGCCCGATGTTGCGGGTTGGCAACGTCGATATGGTGGCCAATATACGCGTCGCTACGTCGCGCAGGCCATACCAACTCTAGCATTTCGCCAACAGGAACTAGTATGCCAAGGTGTGCGTTCTGTTTGAGCGGGTCATCGTGCGCAAATCCAAACCCAAGCGCGCAAGGCTGGTTGCTGCCCGTACAGTGATTTAGTAGATGCGAGGCGGTTAAATACAAGGGCCCGTTAGGTGTTGGGTCGCAAGGCTCAACGGGATCAACCATTGCGTCGACGCATTGTAAAAATCGTTGTTGCTCGCGGTTGTACCAAACAGCACGGAATACCCCACCAAAGTGTGTAACGATGGTGCCATCATGTTTTGCGACCGCCGCACAGCCGCGCCCATTCGCGTATTTCCAATGCCAAAGTTCATCCGACAGGGGGGGCGTTGAGCACCGCCTGATAAAGTGCTCGAATGCCCTTCTTGTCGCGCGGTTGTGCCAACTCCACCGCGTACTTATTGGTTTGCTTCGTCTGCATCGCGTTAGTGATCGATACTTATTTGAATGCTGTAAAATTGCATATCGCAGTTGCCGTGCCAATACACTCTAAATTCTAGAATTTGTTGTTTATGTGCGGCAAAGTTTAAGTAGGGCTCTAAGTCACCCTCACTCACGTCGCCCGCGCGCAGCACTTGGCTAGCTAATACTGAATCGGTTACGCTGTTATACACGTCCAACGACACGACCGAGTCGCTTGACTCACTATTCGAGCTAAGCCCAGTAAGGTTGAGTTTAAAGGTGACGCGCGCTGAAAAATTATCGGCCATTCGCAAATACGGCCCGTACACGCAATGACCTGGTGCGTGAGTGTTGCGCAAACATACGATGCTTGTACCTTCGTGCAAGCCGGTTTGCCTCTTAAAGTCTGCAAAGCTCGCAGCAAAACTTCTTGGCAGTTGGCCGATCGCCACCAGCGAATCTTCGCTCTGCGTTACTTCACCGCTTAAGTACGAGTGCCATTTTGTGTGGAACAGTGCAATGTTTTCGCGATCTTTGTCTAATTCATAGCGGCCTTCGGTCGCCGATTTATAATGCAAGACGTTGCTGCTTGCGCACAGAATATTGTGATAGCCACTCGCATGCAGCTGTAGGCATAGGTCTACGTCTTCTAAACCGTTTAAAAAGCGTTCGTCGAAGCCGCCAAGTCCATTGAACACCGACCGCGCCACCAACAAGCTCGCGCCACACACCGCTCGTACAACACGATCGCTGTTAACTGAAGGATGATCATGCGGGTAATTTTGAAACTCGTCTTCGGGCAAGCCATATTTTCCAAAGCTTACTCCCGCAGATTGAATTTCAAAAGTATGCGGATAAATAAGCCGACTACCGATGCAGCCAGGTTTGCTTTGGCGCTCGGCACACTCGATTAAAGCGCTCAGCCAGCCTGGTTGTGGAACAGTGTCATTATTTAAAAATACCACGAACTCGCCGCGTGCCGCGCGCGCACCCTGATTGCAAGCAATGCCAAATCCTCGGTTTGTCTCGTTGTTAATGAGCACCAGGTTTGCGATGGACTCCAGCGCTGCTTGCGTGCCATCTTGCGAGGCGTTGTTTACCACAATCACTTCGTAAGTTGCTTGCGTGAATTCACTAATAGCGCGTAAGCAGTCTAGGGTGTAATCGAGTCGATTGAAGACAGGAATAACGATGCTGACTGCTGGCTTAGGTTCAGGTACAAACTTAATGGGTGTAGTGCTCGATGCAAACCTATACGCTTGATCTACTTGAGCCGCCGTACTCAGTGGGCCCACATTGATGCGCAAGCTACACATGGTGAATTGCGCGTCGCTGGAATGTGGCACGCTTACGCACACTCTAAAGTCGGCTCCGTCGGCATGCCCCGTAAGTCGCGCTGCCGTTATTCTGAGGCACACTTCACGTTTTTCGTTAGAATTGTTAAGTGTAACCCGTTCGCTTGTTTGCCAGGGAAACACGCCCTCGGCGGCCGACTGCAAAGGTAAGTATTCAACAAACCATTCGCCGTTGCCTTGGTCGAGGTATTGAATGGTTAGGTCGTGATAATCGCAACGGTGGCTCGCAAACTTTGGGTCCACTTTAAAGTAGGCAATCATACGTTCGCCATTGCCGCGTTGCATGTGCAAGCCCGTGGTGCTTACCGAAAATGCACTATCGGGTGTGGGCATGGGTTGTACCTTGCCGTCGCCCGCGAGGCTGGGGTCAAACCACGCAAGCTGCTGGCTAGTATCAATGATCATTATTTACCCGAGATAGAAAACTTAGACTAACTGCACTGTGGCACTTGGCATGCCTTTACACCCTATTCGCCAATTGCTGGTCTACTTTGCTCGCAACTGGTAAGCGGTGTAGATTGGTCGTTGCCAAAGTACTAGAACTTAGCACTTCTTCGGCCAATATCCTATTGCCGCGATTATTGCATACGGATCATGCAACTAAGGGCTAAATCCTTTCAGCGAATGTACAGAAGAAATCAACACCAGTTAACTATTATGCCTTGTAAACTAAGCAACCGTAATAGCCACAAATGAAGGCGGGAGATGGCGGGAATGACTAGACGGAGAGCGGGAATGCGGAGGTGGGGATGACACATTGCATAAGCTCATTTTAAGTGCCCGTGAACTGAGCTAGTATATTGTTAGTCGCCACCTTTTATTGCGGAGTAACTTATGCACGCTAGCATCTTTAAAACCGTTCGCACATTTCGTTTTTTATTAGGTGGCGTCGTTGGGTTGTTGTTGGTTGGCCCGCCTTTGTTGGCAAAGGAACTGCACCAAGAAGTGCCGCTACCGTTTGTTGTGCCAGACGATGTTGAGTGGCTTACAACCGAGCGGCAGTACTACTCGCAAGTGTGGCAAACCGAGGTGATTACCAATGTGGCGGAACCGAGCTTGGAGGTCTTCCGTCCTGAACCCGAGTTCGCCAATGGCACAGCGGTAGTGATTGCTCCAGGGGGTAGTTTGCATGCGCTAAGCATTAATAGCGAGGGTCACGATGTGGCGCGCTGGTTGATGGCCAAGGGTATAACGGCCTTCGTGCTTAAGTATCGTTTGGTGCCAACGGGTATGGATGGCGTGAGCGAGATACCTAACAATGAAAATCAGTATTTAGCGAGCATTAAATCGGTGTTGCCCTGGGCGATTGCCGACGGCTTGGCCGCCGTAGAATATGTGCGCGATAATGCTGGGGAGTTGGGGATTAAACCAGATCGTATCGGTTTTATGGGATTCTCGGCCGGCGGCACTGTGGCCATGGGTGTAATCTACCAAGCGACACCCGCCACACGGCCTGACTTTATTGTGCCGGTGTATCCTTCGATGCGGGCGCTTATAGAGACTGCGGTACCAGTCAATGCGCCGCCAATGTTCCTGGTGTGTGCCTCCGACGATCAATTGGGCCTCGCGCCAGACAGTATCGATCTCTATTCCCGCTGGATCGCCGCTGGCAACTCTGCCGAGTTGCATATGTACGCTAAAGGGCAGCACGGTTTTGGCATGCGCACGCAAAACCTACCATCGGACCGCTGGATCGAGCGGTTCTATGATTGGGCTCTCGGCGAAGGGATTGTTATGCAGGCTGATGACTAAGAGCTTTTGCCTCAACAGGATCGGGCAAGTCCATCGGAAAATACTTGGCTTCGTAAGCCTCAATAAGGGTGACCATAATATCCAGTCTTTCGCCTTCTGGGCTATCGGGCTCCGCTAGCATAAGCGTGTCAATTTGTTTCAATGCCGCCCGATAGTCGGCTTCCGTTTTAATGGGCTTGATGTCCATGGTTAATTCTCCGGTAATTAAACTGTGTGCACATCAATTTTGTCGTACTGCTCATGGACGCCAATAAAGCGGATGTATACGACTCGGTATGCGTAGTTAATCCATACGACAAGTCGATAGTTGTTCCCCGCGATATTGAACACCAGTTGGCATGCAAAGCATGACCGAACTAACCCTATCATTGTTGCACGCATAAATCCCGCTTCGCCACACGATTGGTATTACACTCAACGTCAGAAAACACACTTCAAGTAATCACAATAAACGTCGCGCAGACGTTACGGATGCACACATTATGACCAATCACGCTTTTTCGTCATTGCACTTAAATAAAGACCTGCTGGAGTGCCTCGACTCTTTGGGTTACACGTCGATGACCGCCATTCAAGCGCGCAGTTTGCCTAGCATTTTAGCGGGGCAGGATGTCATGGCGCAGGGGCAAACGGGGTCGGGTAAAACAGCCGCTTTTGCGCTGGGATTGTTGGCAAAACTCGATGCATCTTTGTTTAAAGTGCAGGCCTTGGTGCTGTGCCCTACTCGCGAGCTGGCGGAACAAGTAGCGGGCGAAATTAGACGCATTGCGCGCACCACGCCCAATGTAAAGATTCTCTCGTTATGTGGCGGCACGGCGTTACGTCCGCAAGCGGCTTCGCTTGAGCATGGTGCGCACATTGTAGTGGGTACGCCAGGCCGTATTGAAGATCACTTAACTAAACAGACCTTAGATTTAAGCTGCTTAACTACGCTGGTGCTAGACGAAGCCGACCGAATGCTCGATATGGGTTTTCAAAAGACCCTAGAGGTGATTGTCCAAGCCATACCTGCCCAACGCCAAACGCTATTGTTTAGCGCCACATTTCCCGACGCCATCCGAGGCATTGCTCAGCAGGTAATGCGCAGCCCTGTAATGGTAGAGGTAGCGCCTACGCAGGATACCGTTAGAGTAGAACAGCGATTTTATTTAGTGAGCAATGAGCCGCACCGTATGGACGCCCTCAAACTGCTGTTGCTGGATAACCCCGTACCCGCGAGCGTGGTGTTTTGCAACACGCGGGAAGACACGCAAAAAGTAGCCGGCGCGTTGAAAAGCGCAGGCTTTAGTGCCGCCGCCTTGCATGGCGATATGGAACAAGTAGACCGTGACCAAACTCTAATCCGCTTTGCCAACAACAGCATCGCTATCTTGGTGGCGACGGATGTGGCTGCACGTGGGTTGGATATTGAGTCGCTAGATTTGGTCGTTAACTTTCATTTACCGCGCGAACTTGATGTGTATACGCATCGCATTGGTCGTACGGCACGTGCGGGCGCTTCCGGTTTAGCCTGTTCGCTCTTTAACAACAACGAACGCTTTCGATTAGCGCAGCTGGAAGCGCATTTAAGTTTGGCTATATCCGAGTCAGAATTGCCGCCTCACCAAATGCTAAGCCAAGCGCCGCCTAGAGCGGTAATGTCTACTTTAAGAATTGAAGGCGGCAAAAAGCAAAAACTGCGACCGGGCGACATAGTGGGCGCGCTCACTAATGGCAACGAACTCGCGGCGACGCACATCGGCAAAATTAAAGTAGCCGATAACTGGACCTACGTGGCGGTTCAACGCGACAGCGCGAAGCTCGCGTTGAATAAACTCAGCTCAGGCAAATTAAAAGGTAAGTCGTTTCGGGCTCGACTTATTTAAGGACTTCATTTTAGAGTTCAATACCAACACCTAGCTTAGCTGTGTGTTCTAACGATAATCCAGCTCGCAGTTCCAAAATGGTAATGTTTTAACTTAGACGCTTTTACTGATCTTTGCGATACGCTTCGCCTTAATGAATGAATTCAACTAAACCAGGTTAGGCCTAGGTGATAGAACTTGGATTGCACTGCTTTAGGATTCTACTGGAGTATAACTATTTAGTGGGTTATATTATTGTATAACTACGAATTAGAGGTAGATCAATCATGTCGTCAGTATCGATTAGACAGTCCGGTGGGGCTAATATTATTAGTATTCCGAAAGCAATTGTGCAAACTCTTGGCCTAGATGTCGGGTCAAAACTCAATCTTACGATCCAAGAAAATTCGATCGTTCTTACACCCATAAAAGATTCGCTTAGCCTTGAAGAGTTGTTGGCTGGCAGCCCGAAAGAAGCCTTTTCGATTACGCAAGAGGACCGAGACTGGATTGATGAAGCGCCAGTGGGTAGTGACGTTTAATGTATATTCCTGAGCAAGGAGATATTGTGGTGTTTAGCTTTGATCCAAGTTCGGGCAAAGAAATAATGAAGCGGCGCCCCGCGATTGTTCTTTCACGGAAGATTTTTAATGAACACACAGGTTTTGCGGTGGTCGCTCCAATAACCAGCACAGTAAGGAATATGCGGCTAGAAGTAATTTTGCCAGAGACCATGCAAACCCAAGGCGCTGTAATGATTCATCAAATGAAGTCTCTGGATTTTAGTCACCGCAAAGCTATTTTTATCGAAAAATCCCCCGCGATGGTGCTGCAAGAGGTTACATCGTTGGCACAAGCGATTATTTCTTAGTGGGTGCTTTTGTAAGAAACACCCGCTAAGAATGCGATGTCAACCGAAGTAGGTTTATCCTTTGGTCTCACGATTTTGGTCACGCAAGATCTAGTCTAGGGCAAATCTAACTCGCAACTACAGATCACTGCATTACTGGAGTCGAGCGATTCGGTGACGTTACAGAGTTGTGCACTTTCGGCATCT
This sequence comes from uncultured Gammaproteobacteria bacterium, assembly GCA_964407915.1. Classification (GTDB taxonomy): domain Bacteria; phylum Pseudomonadota; class Gammaproteobacteria; order Arenicellales; family Arenicellaceae; genus Arenicella. The sequence continues at coordinate 1,447 of CAYOXK010000089.1, read as the reverse complement.
GCTTCAAACTCACACGCCGCTTGGCAAGTGCTTGCACCTGAAGGGTGGCCGATCAGCGGACCTCCGACAACCGTATCCACGGTACACAGGCTGGTTTGAGCGTGCGCGGGCAACACGACACTGGATAATACAGGCTTAACCCAACCCGCTGGAATCGCTAAGGCAATCGCACTGCCCCCGCCAATCATCGTGAGGAGTTTGCGGCGTTGCGTATCTTTAGAAACTTGGTGTATGGTGTGCTCCGTTGAAGTGTTCATAGTCAGCATTACTTAGGTTGTTTGTCTAACAGCAATGGCACAATGATATTGGGCACGATCACTGTACCTCGCGCTTCCACTACGTCTGGGATGCCATTGTCATTGTCGTCGGCGTCCGGCACATTGGGGTCCGTGCGAAATTCATATTCCTCTAGATTGGTAAAGCCATCCCCATCGGGATCGGCTAACTGATCGAACGAATTGTAGGGATCTAAGCCGTTGGCAGTCTCCCAATCGTTAGGCATGCCATCACCATCAATGTCGTTGTCACATAAATTCCCTAATCCGTCGCGGTCTAGATCAGCCTGATTGGGATTCGGTGTAGTTGGGCAGTTATCGATGTGATCTGCAATACCGTCATTATCGGCGTCTTGCAGCACTATCGTTAAGGTTGCGGAAGCCGATCCACTATTGCCATTGCTGGAAGTTAAGTCTCCACTAGTATTCACATACACGCCTGGCGTAGTGCCAATGGTGTCCACTATTACCTGACAAAAACTACCAGCATCAACCGTGCCACCCGAGTAAGTAATAGTACCTGTGCCGGGAGTCGCGATGAGAGTACCCCGGTGCAGGTGGTGCTTGCATTGGCCGGGTTTGCCACGGTAATTGAAGCCGGTAAATTGTCTGTAAAACTCAGCTCGCTTGCGGCCAACGCACTCGTAAAATTACTGACTGTAAACGTGAGCGTGGCGGGCGTAGTGCCCGATGTGTCTAGCGTATTTGGTTTGAACCCTTTGCTAAAGCCTGGTGCGGGTTCAATAACCAAGTCGGCTGTTGCAGGTAAACCTACCTGAATGCCAGCGCTGGTTAAAATGGTGGTTGTATTCGTAAAGGTACTTGCTGTTGCTGAGGCAGGGACAAGCACCTCTACATTAAACGTACAACCACCGCCGTTACGAGCAACTTCCCCACCACTTAAGGTAATTGTAGACGTGCCCGATAAAGATGAACTCTCGCCGCAGGGCGTAGCAGGTATATTCGTGGCAATTAAACCGGGAATCACGGCGTTAAGATCGTCAGTGAACGCTAGGTTGGCTTCGCGACGCATATTGTAAAAATTAAGAATAATTGAAAGCTGCATGAACTTATAGATAAAAGTCGTTGGTAGCGAGTAGGCGGCTGAACGTGCTGGATTTTACGTTAACTTAATTCTGGAGCAACACTAAGCAACCTCACGCCAGGCCGCA
>CAYOXK010000088.1:0-10919 GCA_964407915.1 uncultured Gammaproteobacteria bacterium | reverse complement strand
CGTCACTATTGACCTCAAGTTCTAATCGAGCTGGGCCTACGCGATTAACTTGCGTACCCAAGGAATGGGTCAGAATCGTCCCACTATTTAAACTTAATGGTTTACGCAGACCATCCAATTCGATGGTTGCAGCACTTGTGTCCGACTCAATGAGTACAAAGTTGTCCACGCGTTCGCCAACGCGATAGATCTGGGCTTTTTGCCCATCCAATGACAACATGGCGCGGTCTTTAAACAAAGCAATCGCCGTAACACTCTGTACGGCCAAGACCGGACTCGACAACGTCGCTGTCAGCAGCACACCCTGCGCAAGGCAACGCAGCGCACGCCGAGGTGCTCCGCTAAAACGACTACGCTGGGTTCTGGGACTCGGGACTAACATAGTTGAATGATGACCCATCCTTTGTGAGCTTACTTAGAGGTCAAACGCGATACCCAGAGCTTGGTATAACGTAGTAACTGTGTGAATTTTAAGTTTACCCGATTGTATACCAGCACTGTTCGCTTTGGGCAAGATTAGATGTGTGAAGCCGAGCTTCTCCACCTCTTTAACGCGATCTAATCCACGCTGAACGGGACGTATTTCCCCCGTGAGACCTACTTCGCCGAACACCGCGAGACTCGCGTTAAGCGGCTTATTACGCAAACTTGAGATCACGCTGAGCAAAATAGCCAAATCGGCGGCCGGCTCTAGCACGCGCACCCCGCCGATGACATTCACAAACACATCTTGATCATGCAAACTGATGCCCGCGTGACGATTCGCAACGGCTAACAACATAGCGAGGCGCTGTGAATCGAGCCCCACTGTTACGCGCCGAGGGTTTCCCAGTGAACTTTGATCCACCAAGGACTGCACTTCTACCAGCAAGGGCCGTGTTCCTTCCTGCGCCACCAATATAACCGATCCCGTCGCGTCCTCTTGTGCGCGCTTGATAAACATCGCAGAAGGGTTAGTGACCTCTTTCAAACCTTGATCAGTCATCGAAAACACGCCAATCTCGTTCACTGCTCCAAAGCGATTTTTAATCGCTCGCACTAAACGAAAACGACTGCTTTGCTCACCCTCAAAATACAGAACAGTGTCCACCATATGTTCGAGTACACGCGGACCCGCCAACGCACCCTCTTTGGTAACGTGACCGATTAAAACAATAGTCGTGCCAGTTTGCTTACCATAGCGGACTAAGCGACTGGCGGTTTCGCGGACCTGCGCAACACTGCCCGGCGCTGAATTCAGTGATTCGGTATACAGGGTTTGAATGGAATCGATCACCAACACCTGTGGCTTTTGCTGCTGTGTCACGAGCAGAATATCTTCTAGTTGATTGTCTGCAAGTAACGCTAGATTACAATCCTGAACGCCTAAACGTTCGGCCCGCATAGCAATTTGCTGGACTGATTCCTCACCCGTTACATAAAGTGTGGCGTGGGCTTCGCTCAATCGTGCGAGGCTTTGCAGAATGAGCGTAGACTTACCAATTCCAGGATCTCCACCTAATAATATGATGGAACCCGGCACTAAGCCCCCACCCAGCACCCGGTCCAATTCGGCCACACCCGAACTAAAGCGCGGTGTTTTAGCCGCTTTGATCGACTTTAATTGCTGTACCGCTTGCTTTGGCGCAAAGCCCTCGAATCGAGCCGTTTTAGAATTAGTAGTCGTAGCACCTGCGCTACCACCCAACTCCTCTTGTAGAGTGTTCCAACTGCTACAGTCTTGGCATTGGCCTGCCCACTTGGGAAATTGCGCTCCACATTCAGTACACGCGTAAACTGTCTTTATCTTAGCCATTGAGTCAAACGTTTAATCATGGGTTTAGTCGTAGGTTTAGATACAGTGTGCGCACAACTCTCACAGCAAACGTCGTTCAACGCGGGGCAATATCCCACAGGTGAGTTCGTACGCAATGGTGCCACAATACGCGGCGACCTCTTCAACGGGATTGTGCTCGCCCCATAATTGCACCTCATCGCCCACTTCGGTGACAACGCCCTGCGCGTCTAAACTGCGCAAATCTAACACGAGCATATCCATCGACACTCTGCCAAGTAAGCTCACGATCTTACCATTCAACCAGACAGGGGTACCCGTCGGTGCGTGGCGCGGGTACCCATCGCCGTAGCCGGCTGCCACAATCGCAATCCGCATTGCAGCAGGCGCCACAAAGGTACTTGCATAGCCCACACCGTGCCCAGCAGGAATGGATTTGATAGAAATAACCCGACTCTTAAAGTTCATGGCAGGCTTTAATTTGAGCTCAGCGCGGCTCACGTGCGCACTCGGCGACACACCGTACAGCATAACACCGGGTCTCACCCAGTCGTAAGCATGTGACGCAAAACCCACCACGCCAGCTGAATTTAACACACTGTGGTCTACCAACCCTGACGTAGTACTAAGTGTCTTGAAGAGGGCTAATTGCTGCGTATTAAGTGCGTTTGCTCGATCGTCGGCAGCGGCTAAATGACTCATAAGATGCACCCGCGCCACACTGTTACAGGCGCGCAATCGTTCGAGTGCAAAGTGTAGTTCATCGGGGGCAAAACCCAAACGCCCCATACCCGTGTCTACTTTCAACCAAACGTCTAGGCGCGATGTGGCCGGTAATGATTCCAACAGGGCAAAGTGGCTATGATCAAAAATCGTCGGTACACAGTCGTTGTTTGCACAAAAAGACAGCGTATCGTGGCTTAGATGTGGCGCTAAAAGATGGCATTGTTTGGTAATTCCCGCTGAGCGCAAGCGCATTACATCGTCCATTGAGTTCACTGCAAACGCATCGGCCGCTTCGAGCGCACGCGCGGCCGCAAGCATGCCATGGCCGTAACCATCAGCTTTGACCACAGCCATTACCTTTGCGGAGGGGCACATGTCCCGTACTCGCAGCAAATTATGCGCCATGTGCTGACAGTTAATATCGACCCAAATGGGTCTCGATTGCGGTTTGTGCATCTCGGTGTAGTCCTTTATACCGCTAGGTGGGTTGCGTTTACAGCTCTGGCTGTAAGAAACTGTGCCTTAGGCTAACCGCCCACGACGTTGCCCTGCCCCCCCTATTCGTGAAACTGCGGCATCGTGTTGAAGTTAGGGTCGGCAAAACTCTCAAAGCGCGTGTACTCGCCCCGCCAGGTTAAGCGCACAGTGCCAATTGGGCCATTACGTTGTTTACCAATAATGATTTCGGCCGTGCCTTTTAGCTCAGTCTCAGGCTCGTATACTTCATGTCGGTAGATGAACATGATCACGTCAGCATCTTGCTCGATCGCGCCCGATTCACGCAGATCGGACATAACGGGGCGCTTGTTCGGGCGCTGCTCCAAGCTACGGTTTAGCTGCGAGAGAACCACCACTGGGCAATCAAGCTCCTTGGCGAGCCCTTTGAGAGATCTCGTTATATTCGAAATCTCGAGCGTACGATTTTCAGCTCCGCCACTTTCGGAGCCGCGCATGAGCTGCAGATAATCGATCATTATCATGCCCAAACCATGTTCATGGTCGGCCGCTAAGCGTCGCGCACGACTGCGAACTTCCAACGGTGACAATGCGGGCGTGTCGTCAATATAGATACTCTTAGTCGACAACATGCCCATTGCAGAACTCAGTTTCGACCATTCGTCTGGAGCGACTTGCCCCGTGCGTAAATTCGATTGATTAACACGGCTCAGCGAAGCGAGCAAACGCGTGGCAAGCTGAGTGCCGGGCATTTCCATACTGAATACTGCCACGGGCAAATTTTGATCGATGGCGGCGAATTCTACTAAGTTCATCGCAAACGATGTCTTACCCATTGATGGTCGTCCCGCCACGATCACCAAATCGCCGCCGTGCAAACCACTGGTCTTTTTATCGAGATCGGCAAATCCCGTAGGCACGCCCGTTACCGTTTGTTTAGTTTTTGCTAGTTCCTCGATACGTTCAACAGCCAGCGCGAGCAAAGTATTGATGCGCTTAAAGCCCACCTTAGCTTGATTATTGTTACGGGCAATCTCAAAAATGGCCGATTCCGCAAAATCGAGCACCTCGTCTGGTTCGCGACCATCGGGATGGTAAGCCATCTCTATGATATCGTTGGAACTCTCTATCAAGCGACGCAAAATGGCGCGCTCGCGAATAATTTTAGCGTAGGACTTTACATTGCTGGTATTGGGAGTGTTTTTAGCTAGTGTACTCAGGTATGCCAAACCGCCGATGCGATCTAGCTCGCTAAGTTGCGACAGCGACTCTGAGACGGTCACCACATCAACGGCATCGCCTTTTTCATTCAAATGGACAATCTGATCGAAGATCGCTTGATGGTCCGAGCGGTAAAAATCCGTCTTTTGTAGCTCGCTTGTCACCTCCTCAATAACCCGTCGATCGAGCATCATTGCGCCCAGCACTGACTGCTCAGCTTCGATCGCTTGAGGGGGTATTTTTAAGAGGTTTTCTTGGTTCGAAGATTTCCCTAACTTGACCATAGCCATGGCGTGTTATGCGCAATTAAAAGAAAGCAAATGTATCATAAGGCCGTCTGCGTCGCACGAGCTCATGTACGTAGGTTGGTTGCTCAGCGCATCTCAGTAGCGCTGCAACACTCTTTATGCACAGCTCGAGTACGAGTAGGCAAAAAAAAGCGAGAGCCAAGCTAAGCTTGAGTCTCGCTTTCGTTGCAAACCCTTGCGTACTATTCTGCGATAACCTTCACAACCACATCAACGCTCACTTCAGGGTGTAATATTACTTGCACAGAGTGCTCACCAATCATTTTGATCGGGCCGTCTGGTAATTGCACTTCAGATTTAAAAAGCTTGAAGCCCTTTGCGGTAAACGCATCGGCTACTTCGATTACGCTCACCGAACCAAACAATTTGCCTTCGTCGCTCGCACGCCCAGCAATCTCAACTGATTGTCCAGACAACTCGCTAGCCCGTGCTTGGGCTGCTTGCAATCGGTCGGCCGAGGCTTTTTCAAGCTCAAGTCGGCGTTCTTCAAACAATTTAATATTGGCTTCAGTAGCGACAGTCGCATAGCCCTTCGGCACGAGGTAATTGCGTGCAAAGCCAGGCTTGACCGTCACTAGGTCTCCTAGATTGCCAAGATTCGCGATTCTTTCTAATAGGATAACTTGCATACTATTTCTCCTATTTATGGCTGTCTGTGTACGGAATCAAAGCAAGATACCGTGCGTTCTTGATCGCGGCAGCAAGCTGACGTTGAAAACGAGCAGCCGTACCGGTGTTGCGACTAGGCATGATCTTTCCAGACTCAGAGACATAAGCCTTGATGGTCGTCAGATCTTTGTAGTCAATGTACGTGAAGCCTTCAGCAGTAAATTTGCAAAAGCGACGACGCTGTTGACGCATACCTGGGCGTCTTTTTTTAGGTGCATTACGTTTCATTATAGTACCTCCTCTTCATCGTCATCTTCGTCTAAATCATCATCGAGATCATCGTCAGACTCAGCGGCTTCTTCTGCATCAGCTTTAGCTTGAGCATCGGCTGCGCGCGCAGCTTCGCGCTCTTGCTCGGCTTCTACTTCGCGCATCATCGCAGACGGCTCGGTTTCAGCATGCTTAGTTTTAAGCACTAGGCTACGGATAATTGCGTCGTTATAACGAAACAAATTTTCGATTTCGCGTAACGTTTCTTGATTAACCTCTACATTCATTAAAATGTAATGGGCTTTGTGAATTTTGTTGATCGGATACGCCAATTGACGTCGACCCCAATCTTCATAGCGGTGTACAGTGCCACCACCTTCAGCTATAACAGTTTTATAGCGGTCGGTCATTGCGGTGACCTGCTCGCTTTGATCTGGATGTACCAGATAAACGATCTCGTAATGTCTCATTCAGAGCTCCTCACGGTTTTTAGTCTCCCAGAAAATTTATCTGGTGAAACAAGGAGTTAGAGCAAATTCGCTCAAAAATAGATCGCAGTTTTAAGTACCTGCGAAAAACGAACGCGGATTCTAGCCGAAAGCATCTGAAACTGCAAAGGAATGCCGCTACAATTGCCACATTATCGAATCCGCCAAACACCTGCCCTGCTGCGCCCATATGTCACGCTATTCCCTCAAGTCACAACTATCAGTCACCACGATTGACGATGAATCTGTGCTGCTCGACACACAAACGGGCCAATACTATGGGCTTAATGAAGTGGGCACGGTCATCATAGAAGGTCTACACCGCAAACTAAGCTTGGCAGACATTGAGGATCAGATCACTGCGAATTTCGCGGTTTCGCAAAGCCAAGCCCAGGCCGACATTCATACCCTCGTTGACGAACTTGTCGCCGCCGGCCTACTCATTAGCGATACGGCGTCGACACCGCAGTAAAATGGTCAATAGGTTAAAAAGCTGGCGCGCATTGGCTGTGCGCCGTGCACAAGTCTTGAGCGCATGATATGGCCAAGCTAGCCACTCCGTTCGCCATCCGCGACTCGCTGAATCTCGAGCAATCTCGGCTTTTGCAAGTACTCGCCGAACACTACTTCGACGATCAGTACCACACCGTGGAGCAGACCAACGAAAGCATAACAATCCCACTCGCCGCCCCTGAACTGGCATTTCTGGAAAAACATGGCTTGCATCTTTTGTACAGTCATTTGCCCTTTACGCGACAACAGGCAAAAAGCGACAACGTTCGCTTAGGGATCGTCGTTAATGATCTGCAGACCAAATCCCTGTCGCGGGCTTTGCTTGACTTTACTCGAGCGGGCTTGCCCCCACCCATCATTTTTAAAGGCTCAGCTTTGGGCCCGCTGGAATACGCGCACGCCTGGCAGCGCCCTAAATCGGACCACGACCTATTAATCCCCTACCTACAGAGGCAAGCCTATCATCAAGCGCTGATCGCGCAGGGCTTTGCCCACAACATTGGTAACGCTGGACATTACATAAGCTACCAAAACAGCTATGTTAAGAAAATAGGTGCGACCGCCCACATATGGATCGATTTGCATTGGCGAATTAGCAACCGTCAACTCTTTGCGCCAATGCTTGCTTATGCAGAGCTTGCACTGCAAGCACGACCCTTCCCTCGCAACGAGGAAAGCTCTGAGGACGTTAGTGCGTTAGCGCTCGCACCATCGCGCGCAGACTGCATCGTACTAGCCGCCCAACATATTATTGGTCACCATAGCCAAGACACGCGTTTAGTATGGTTCTTCGACCTTTTGCTACTGAGCTACAATTGCTCTGCAGCAGATTTGCAAGCGCTCCTAGCGCGTTGCGAACAGTTGCACGTTGCAGGAATTGTGCTGGCAACAATAGAGTACGCTGAAACGCTGTTTAAGCCCGTGTTGAAAGACCCAACTCGCTCACAACTGCGGGCGCTTGCGGGCCAAGCAGAAGCGAGTCAGTTACTGCTCAAACATCCCCACACGCGTGCACGCTTAATTTGGTGGGATCTGTGGGCTATCGCCACTTGGCGCGGCCGACTGCAATTTATTCGCGAGCATATATTCCCGCAACGAGCTTATATGCAGACGCGCTTTCCATCTCGTTGGCTTTGGATTAGTCACATCAAGCGTTGGCTAGGTCACTAAGTTCTGCCTAGCGTTTTATTGCTCGATAGGTTCGACTTATAACCGCTGCAGCCGTGCAAATCATCCTAGCTGTTAAGCCAAAGCGGCTAAAGCCTTTCAAACAGCAACCCTAACCGCCTCGATAATCGCGCTGCGCACCTCAGCTAATAACGCTCTATCACGCGGGTAAGCAAGCCGCCACATCGGCACGGCGTTCGCCAATTGCGCGCTAAAGAGCGTGTGGCGCTGCAGTTCAATACCATTGAGTAGCTTAGCCCCAACAGAGTGGCGTACCACCTGTAATAAAGCGTCACGAGGTGGCATCCGCTCAAGTGCAATCTGCGCGGCCGGAGTGACTACCAGCCGAATAATAGCCGCCAACTGATGGGTCGCGGCTTGATTTAGAGCACGGTAGAAATCACTCATCGCTGCAGGCAGCTTTAATTGTGGAAATGCGCCACTGATGCTCAAGCTTAGGGCATCAACAACTAATACATCATCACTTATTTGTTGCCACGCCGTGCCTGCACTCGCGGACAGCGTCGATTTACCTACTCCAGACTCCGCAATTAGCGCAATAGCGCCGAGTGGAGTAGCCACGCAGCCCGCATGTAAGCAATAACGGTTGCGCGCATTAAAAAAGACTACGGTCACCGGTCCAAGCAGTAACTCTAATGCTAAATCACTGGCTGCATTGTCTAAACCGCACAGGGCAATTTGCGCATCAAGGTCAAGCCAGTACGCAGTTTGCTCGTCGACCCGCACTAGGCCGTGAGTTGCATTGCAATAATATTCAAGCAAGCGAAGGCGCCCAGCAAAAGGCGCACGTCCCTGATAACGAAGCGTAAGTGAGTCAACCACTACACTTTCTGGCGTAAATGATCGCGCCGCTGATTGCGAGCCGATAGGCACCGAAAACAAGGCGATTTGCGGAAATTGAACGCTTGAGCACAAATCCATGCCGCCTACCGAATAGCCATAGCGCGTAGTGACTGTCGGATTAACAACATCATTTAGGCTGAGATTAAACACGATCTAAATCACCTTTTCCGCCCTGTTTAAGCAATCTTGGTAAGCTTTGCACGACCGCACTTAAGTTTTTTCGAACACGCGTTTTAGGGGCTGTAAATTAAGCTCATCAACAACCGTCGTCGCCGGCAAGGCAAGCGCAGCAAACACACTGTCGGCAACGTCATCCGCATTCAGCGCAAACTCATCACCGGCCGCAGGCGCAAAGGCTAAGTCGGTGAAGAAATGCGTTCGAACAGGGCCTGGATTGACTAATATGACCCGAATACCGCTACTCGCACATTCCGCCCTGAGACTTTGCGCGAGTCCGCGCAGACCAAATTTACTCGCACAATACACGCTACCCTGCTTCGCGCCCTGCTGGGACGATTCGCTTCCGATAATTACCACATCTCCTCGTCCGCGGGCTTTCATATGCGGAATTAGCTTACTGAGCAGTACGAGATTAGAAGTAAGGTTAGTAGTGATTAAGCGTTGAATTTGCGAACTTGAGAACTGCTCAATTGAACCAAACTGTCCATAGCCTGCATTGAGAACGAGCAGATCCAATGCCTGCAAATGAGCTCGTTGTTGGGCGCAGAACGATTCTACCGCATGCAGATCGGCTTGATCGAGAACAAAGGTTTGGTGACAGCTGCTTGGCCTACGCGAAAAATCTCGTCCGAGCCCGATCACCGCATAGCCCTGCGCGGTAGCACGCTCAGCAAGCGCATAGCCAATGCCTGATGTGGCGCCCGTTATAAGCGCTTGTTTATTCATTGGCTCGACCCATTTTGCGAACTGCGATAAGTGAAGAGCTTTTCACGGCTCACGTGGGGTTGGCACAATTGGTACACAAACTCCAAGGTTTCGATTTCAATGTCACTGCGATAAGTCACTTGAGTGCTGTTCTTCGCTGCTCCCTCGCCTACTTCAGTTTGTTGCACTAGACCAAAATTAAAAATAGGTTCGTCTGGATACAGTTTATACATCTCTTTAAAAAACGGCTTGGGCACCCGAAAACTACCCAAGGTAACGCTATCCAGTAAGTCAGCGTCAAGTTGGCTAAACACCTGTTCGATCAGTTGCGTGTAGCCCTCTTTATAACCTGAATGCCAAATAACAGGATCGAAACGGATGCCAATTTTCCAACCGTGGGCTTGTAATTTCTGCAACGCCGCGATGCGCTTGGTTGTACTGGGCGCACCTCGTTCAACGGCCACGGCCACCTCAGTCGGACTTAAACTGGCAGCGACCACAACATTATCGAGTGCCGGCCGTCGTAACAATGAACGTATCTGCGTACTTTTCGTCCGCAGCTCTAACACTGCATTAGGTAACTTAGCGAACTGATCCAAAAAGAACTCCGCGAACCCCGTGACAGGTTCAAACGCCAAACTATCGCAATCGTAGCCCGAGAAAAACCAAGCTGGAAGGGCGTCGCTTGCATGCACTTGAGCAAGTGATTCAATTTGCAGCAAAAAGTCCTCGTAGTTAACGAACACCAAATAATGAGCTGACTGAAACATTCCCTGCAAAAAACAATAGCGGCAGTCGTAAACACAGTTAAGCATATGCGAGAAATAGTAATGCGCGCCACCACCCGTTTCATACTGCGGTGGTGTTGTGTGTACAAAGGTGTTTTGCTTTAAAGCAAGAATTAATGAGGGCGCCTGCTTTTGCGTGCGAAAATGCTGATTATGTCCGTTAAACACCTCGCTATGGTTGTGCACCAGCACGACATGCGCCTGCGGATAGCGCTTGATTATCGATTGGGCGCGCGGGTGCTCTGCGGCGGCCTGCTCAAGATAGATAGTTTGAATCATGTGTTTAAAATTTAGGCGCGAGGGGCGCAACAAGCTGATGCAGCCATTCTATGGCCGCCCTTGCACTACGATGCTCATCCAGTGTTTGCTGCAACTCGTTGTCCCAGTGTCCCGCGAGCTGAACTTTGTAAACTAATTCGTTCACAATACGCTGCTGACTATGCGATGCACGAAATGGTAAATCTAGCGAGTTCGGTTTGGGCACCGCTGTTTGCATCTTTAGGTTAAGCAAAGTGTTAGCGTAATCAAGCATCGATGCCACATGCGGTTTTAGCACTGCGTAACATTGCGATGGGCTGAATTGCGTAAAAGGGTTTTGTTCGTTATCAGATATTACTTTAATTATCTGCACAAACTCTCGACTCGAGAACTGCAGCGCCGCGCTCACAAAGCCACTCGCCTCCATATCCAACGCAGACTCTCCATATTGCGCGGACGGCGACTCTAACGTTTCTAGACCCACCCTTGCCCAACTGTTTTTTACGATTGCGATCGGATAAAACGGTTTGGCTAGAAGTGGACCGCGCACTGAAGAAATCCAAGACAGACTGCCAAGCGCTTGCCGAGCATG
>CAYOXK010000087.1:0-11239 GCA_964407915.1 uncultured Gammaproteobacteria bacterium | reverse complement strand
CCTATTACAGCCCACCGGCTGGTGATGGCACACGCGCCGGGTTCCATTATGTTAATACCTCTCTGGTAGAAACTCGCCCGTTGTATCAGCTCGAAGCGTTATCACTGCATGAGGCGGTGCCAGGACATCATTTGCAAATTGCCTTGATGCAAGAACTGGATTTACCGATGTTTCGCAAGTTTGGTGGGCAGACGGTATTTGTTGAAGGTTGGGGTTTATACGCCGAACGACTCGGCCTTGAAGTGGGCTTTTACACCACGCCCTATACTAACTTTGGCCGACTTTCGTATGAAATGTGGCGCGCTTGCCGCTTGGTAGTTGATACCGGTATTCACTCCAAGGGCTGGACACGCCAACAAGCGATTGACTATATGGCTGCCAACTCAGGCTTGTCGATGAACAACATCACGTCTGAAGTGGACCGCTATATTTCATGGCCAGCACAAGCCTTAGCGTACAAGACCGGCGAGCTCAAGATTCGTGAACTCCGAGCACTGGCCGAAGAGCAGTTAGGCGACCGCTTTGACGTGCGCGCCTTCCATGACAAAGTCTTGGAAAACGGCGCACTACCACTGTCGGTTTTAGAAACCGTGGTTAAAGACTGGCTTAAAGCGCAATAAGACGAACCAGTACACGCGACACGCTATTCGGCGAAATAATCGGATATCGCCCGCAAGGTCGCCTCGGACTCTAAAAAACGAGGCGTCCAATCTGGGTCGGACGAGTTACGCACAATAATTAGATTGCGTGCTGGTTCGATCCAGATGAATTGCCCGTAGACGCCTGCAGCGAAAAACACGCCATCACTATTCGGCGGCAACCAAAAATGCCAGCTATAACCGCGACCGGAGTAGTTAGGCCCCCCTTTAACGTGCTGCTCAGAAGCGGGTAAGGCTAGTTTGTTAATCCAGTCAATGGATAGTTCTTGCATCCCTAAGCCCACCCCTTGCTGTGCCTCTAAATGGAACAGACCAAACCGCGCATAGTCTTGTAACGTGGCGTTTAAACAGCAATACCCCAATGCCTGGCCTTCGTCACCCTCTTTATGTTGCAACCAATTAGCATCACTCGCCATGCCCATCGGCTGCCAGATCTGCTCACTAACGATGTGCGCTAAAGGCTGCTTGTACACTCCGCGTAGCACCGCTGACAACACGTGGCTGTTGGGCGAGATGTAGTGGAAATCAGTGAACTCATCGCGAGATCGGGTAAATTTCAGTAAAAGGCTGTCAGGGTCTTTTTGTAATATAAACGAGTCGAAAAAAAACGGATTAATGTCAGAGCTTTGCGATGCGTAATCTTCGTCAAACTCAACACCTGTTGCCATCACCATTAGCGATTCAATAGTACTACCGCCAAAGGCACTACCTTGGTATTGCGGGGCGTATTTTTCGGCGCGATCCTGCCACGACTCGATCAAGCCGTCTTTAACCGCCATCGCAATCGCTGTTGCCACCACGCTTTTCGCCATGGACCACGACGTAAATAACGTGGTTGCATCAGTGCCTTGAAAGTAGTCTTCAAATTGGATTTGCCCGTCTTTAACCACCATCAAGCCTAAGGTTGAAGACTCCTGTACAAATTGCTCCAACGTTTTAACTTGCCCATCAAACGAGTATTCCAACGATAAAAGGTCTGCTTGACCCGCGGTGGGAATAGCGCGCGGCTGAGTGCTCTTTGGTATAACTCGTGCCGGGATCAGCTCGGCCATATGCGTAAAGTTATACGTCAATCTTTCTGGCTTTTGTAATTGAGCAAAATTAGCGGGCGAGTATTGCGACCATGGTCGAAAATACCAGAGGGCGGCGATCACCACGGCGAGCAGCAGTAAGAGCACAATGGCTTTAATTATTTTCATACTTTCCATCCTCAAAATTTAATGTGAAATAGGTGCGCGGTCAGACCACGATCAGTGGGCGCATTATGCTGGTGAGCATGGTCCGTTGTCGTATAAATTTACAGCCGATTTACCCGCAAGTAATAAACGGGAATGTTGGATAAGACGTTGTGCTGCGGCATCAGTGGACCAATTCGCTTGTAAATGATGGTAGCCATCGCGCGCCGCCGCAAGAATTTGTTCTGGTGACTCTTGCCACCGCCGAGCGAGGTGCGTTGCACAATGCTTAAACTCGGCATCGGTATAGACCATGCCCGACTGCTCATCGCGGATAAGCCAATCGGCCGACCCAACCTCCGCGCACACCATGGCAAAGCACGCATTATTAATGGCCTCGTTGATCACCACACCCCAGCCTTCTCTATGATCGCTACTCATTAACATTATATGTCCATCCGCCATAATCTGATTAACGCTCGCCACCGATTGCCAACCAACAAAGTCAACAGTGTCGGATATACCCAAAGCTGTAGCTTGTGCTTGCAGTTGCTCCTTGAGTTCACCATCACCGACCATGGTTAAGCGCGCACTAATGCCATGTGCTAGAAAAATACTCAGCAATTCAACCGCGCGGTGAGGTCGCTTGAGCGGAATGAAACGTCCAACCCAGACAAGATTTACAACTGCGTTTGGGTTCGGCTTAACGGGGGGCTGTTTGGGTGCCACAAAATAACCAAACTTCCACGCGCGACTTTTGAACAAGCCTAGCGCTTGCAAATCGCCGGCCGCGTAGCGCCCAGCCGCGAGCAAATGATAGTTACGCCGATTAATCGAATAATAGTTTTTCCATAAGAACGGTAGCCGAGCGATAAAGCGAGCGAAGTGAAAGCCTTTTTTCCATACCCGCTCCTGATACGCATAGGTAAGCCTCCCACGGTTTATGCGTTGCTTTACATACCGCACGGGAAAGCGCCCATGAATTACCACATCAGCGTCGCGAATCCAATCCAGCGTCGCTTGGCGCTCTGCGTCACTGCGATCAAACCGCAGCAAATAAGCAGGTGCTTGCTCATCGACCCAACCCATGGCTTTGCGACTTGCACTTAACGAACCCTGTACCGCAAGGCGAAAGTTCCGAGCGCCCAATTGCTGTACGAAAGCGTTGGCCAGCTCTAGTTGCTGATACGCGGCCATGTTAGTTAAAAGAATGAGTTTCATAAAAAACTTAGTGGTCGCAAAACAGTAGTCGTGTTACGCCAGTCAATTACAGTATCACCTTAATGGCGAGCTTTAGTGTTGTTGGCGATACCTGGAGTCGTTGAGTGCTTCAGGGAACGTCTTTAAGGGGTAACGATATTGAACGCAGGGTTGGGTTCTTCAACAAGGCTAAAAAACTCACGCAGTGCCAGAGCGTTACCACTAATCGATGCTTCGCCCGTCACCACAAGGCGTAAGATACCCGCTTCTTTCATGTTCAAACGATCTAAGCCTGCGCGGGTAATCGAGAGCGTTGCATTGGCTGTTTCACTATTTACCCCGAGACGGTGATGCAAGGCACCATTGCTAACAAACAACATGGCTTTTTGTACGGCCGGATCCCCCGCGTCGGTAACCGCGCCACCCACTAGGTCGGAGGGATTAGCGACAGCACTCGCAGACTCGCTGGGCCTGTCGCTGACATTAAAGTTAAACACCCAGTGCTTATCTTGTGCAAGCTCGGCATTAAACCGGACAGCCAGCAAATCAAAAAACAAATCGAGTGGTAGCGCTTTAATCGTGTCTTCACTGCCCGCCTTTAGACTGGTTACGCCTTTCACGCCGAATTGCAACTCTTGCGCGCCAGTCAGATAAAAATTGCGATGCGGGCCAGACTCAGTGAGAGCGGCCATCTCTCGGTAAAGTTTTGCGAGCAGATCTTTCGCGACGATATTGTCGGGCTCAGCAAACACTAAATGATTCAGTACCGTGGCGGCAAATTGAAACTCTTGTGCCTCGATGTCGTTTTGTACGCGCGCAATGATCGCGTCGGCACCCCCCATGTACTCAACGTACTTAATCGCGGCTGCCCGTTCTGGCAGTGGATTTAGATGAGCCGGATTGCCGTCGAAAAACCCAAAATAGAGTTGGTATTGCGAACGCGCATTAAAACCAAGCTCTCCATAATAACTGCGATTAGCGAATTCATTCGCAAGCGTGGGCGGTAGGGTAAGGAGGGCTGGTATTTCATTAATGGTGTAACCTTGATTAGCAAGACGCAGAGTTTGATCGTGGATAAATCGGTACAGATCCCGTTGCACGGTCCACAGATGCTCCACCTCGGCTTGCCCCCATGTAGGCCAATGGTGTGAACCGAACGAAACCTCGGTTTTGTCTGCAAACATCACGATTGCTTCATCAATATATTCGGCCCAGACTTTGCCGTTACGCACTTTGGCGCCACGAGGGGTAAGCATATTGTGTAGAGTGTGGTTAATAATCTCAGCTTGGCAAAAGGCCTTAAACTGAGGAAGATAAAACATGAACTCTGATGGAGCTTCTGCGCCGAGCGCCAAAATAAACTCCATTTGCACGCCATCGACCGTCAGCGTTTGGCCCGTTTCAGTAATGTCTACGTTGGGAATTAACATACCGAACTGACCCGCGCTTAAGCCCGGGCCCAATCCTACCCCAACATTGCCATCGATAGCTGTTGGCAATAGCGAGCCAAACATATAACCCGCCCGGCGTGCCATGGCATTACCAGCCAACACATTTTCAGAAATGGCTTCAACGGCAAAGTTGGCTGGCGCGATTAACGGTAGGCCTGCTTGCAGATCCTTTTCAGAAATCAGCCCACGAATCCCCGCATAATGATCAGCATGAGAATGTGTTAGCACCACGCCAGTAATGGGCCGTTCACCCAAATGTTCATCCACTAACTGCTTAGCGGCGGCGGCCGTCTCTTTAGAGAGCAGTGGGTCAACCACAATCCAGCCCGTATCGCCTTCAATAAACGTAATATTGGCAAGATCGTAGCCCCGCACTTGATAGATGCCATCGCGTACTTTAAACAAACCGTGCATCGCCACCAATTGCGATTGTCGCCAAAAGCTGGGGTTCACGTTGGGGGGAGCGGCTTCTTGTAAAAAGTCAAAAGCACCGGCATCAAACACGAGGTTTCCATCCTTGTCTGTGATTTGCGGAGGGTCTAACTGTGCAATCAAACCCCGACTCGCACGCTCGACATCGGCCGTGTCCGCCAGATCAAGTTCAGATGCTACTTTCGGAGCGCTATCAAACCACGCAACTATCGCATCGAGCGTATTGGTCGCCGTTTGTACTAACCCGTTGTCATCGACCGTAAGACCGGTTGTTTGCTCTGCGACTACAGATACTGGGGCATCGGTTTGAGCCCAAATTGCGTCTGCGAAAGTTACAAGAACTAATGTCGTAACGACAAAACACAGAGCTAGAATCGACGATGGTTGGCTCACGGGGCTGCGCATAACTGATCTCTTTGTTTAACTAGATTTTGATAGGGTAACTATGCTCGTGCATGGCGCAAAAGGTCGGCGGCCTTCTCGGCAATCATAATGGTGGGCGCATTCGTATTGCCGCTCACAAGACTCGGCATGATGGACGCATCGACCACTCGCAAAGCTTCAATACCATGTACTTTAAGTTGGTCATCAACAACAGCCATGTCGTCATGCCCCATTTTACAGGTACCAATCGGATGATAAACGGTGTCGGCTCGCGCTAGAATATCGGCTCTTAATTTAGCCTCATCGAGAGTGCCACTTGCATACATCGGCTCGCCACGCACCGCATCAAGCGCTGAGTCTTTAAAGATCGCCTGAACCTTTTGACAAGCGGCGGTAAGCCGATCAAGATCATCAGGATGTTCCAAAAAAGCCGGATCAATATCGAGTCTATCGCGCGGGTTGGCACTCCTTAAACTCACTCGGCCCACGCTCTTCGGCCGCAAAATGCACACGTGCGCACTAAAGCCATGCCCCCAATGCAGAGTACGTCCATGATCATCGACCAACGCGCGTACAAAATGTACTTGTACATCGGGCGAAGGCTCGGCTGGATCGGTATATAGGAAGCCGCCGGACTCAGCAAAATTACTGGTAAACATCCCGCGTCTTTTAACTAGGTAACGCAGAAACTCCCATCCGGCATAGGCGAAGCCTTTCAATGAAAAACCCACGGCTGCCAAACTGTCGGTTTTATACGCGAGTACACAATCCGAATGATCTTGCAGATTCTCGCCAACGCCTGGCAGATGATGGGTCGGTGTAATACCAATAGCCGCCAATTTTTGTTGATCGCCAACGCCAGACAACATCAGGATCTGCGGCGAACCAAAGGCTCCTGCGCTTAATATAATCTCGCGTTTCGCGCGAATAATCTTTCGCTTTAAGCCCTTTTTAACTTGCACTGCAATCGCTCGCTTACGCGCGCCCTGATCATCAAATAGAATTTTTTCAGTTATAGCGCGGGTCATAATCGTCAAATTAGCACGCGCCTTTATAGGGTCTAGAAAGGCACGCGCAGCTGAGCAACGTTCACCATTTTTTTGCGTCACCTCAAATAAACCAAAGCCTTCTTGCTGGGCACCGTTAAAATCATCGGTTAATGAGTAACCCTGATTGCGCGCGGCTTGCATGAACAGCTCATTGAGGCTGCTCGGATCGGTTACCGGTGCAACATTGAGCTCGCCCCCCTCACCGTGAAACTCATTGGCACCCGCCTCGCGGTGCTCGGACTTTTTAAAGTACGGCAATACATCTTTATAAGACCATCCTTGATTGCCCGCCGCCGCCCATCGGTCATAATCGTGCGCTACGCCACGGATGTAGACCATGGCATTAATGGACGAGGAGCCACCTAGACCTTTGCCGCGTGGCTGATAACACACTCGGTCGTTCATAGCCTTTTGGGGTGTTGTGGGAAACGCCCAGTTTTTTATTTTGGTGCTCACCGTCAAAAAGACGGCCGCAGGAATCCAAACGAATGGGCTTTTGTGCGAGCCTCCAGCCTCGATCAAACAAACCGACACATCAGGGTCACTACTTAGTCGATTGGCCAACACGCAACCGGCCGAACCACCACCTACAACCACATAGTCAAATTCAACGTTTTTCAAAATTCTACCTATTCTGCTTATTGCTGCGAACAGAGTCTCCACGAACAGGATGTCTGCGAGAGTTAGGGTCCTGTGCCTGGCGTACAGGTTTAGGCGTACGGTGGGGTGTACGTCGGCCGAACAATAAGCGCACTAACTTACCCGGCAAAAACAGCGCGAAGAAACCCGCCACTCCCGAAGCGCCCGCCCACAGACCACCGCTGGCATTGAGCGGCACCGCGGGCTCAAAAGCGGCCCAAGTCGACTCAAGAGTAACTTGGTCATACCCCTGTAAAAGCGCGAGCGGACGGTAAAGCGGATCGAGTTGCTCGAACGCGAGTTGCTGCGCCTTGAGCTGTTGATAGCGACTAACGTGGCTGCGCATGCTTAAGCCTCGGCGTTGGAACAGTTCATGATCGGCGGTTTCAAGCTCAGTTAAGGCCGACTCCACGGTCAAGCCCACGGCGCTCGCGTCTTGTTCAAAGCGCACAACCACATGCTCCAGCTCTTGCAGTGCGCCACCTAAACGTTGTCGGTACTGCTGCGAAAACTCTGGTAATTGGGAGCCTGCGACCGCACCACTAAGGGCGGCCGCAAACCCCAGTATTCTAGATATCATATCGTTAAACCTCCGTTTAGATGCATTCTACAACGCGCCCCCCTAATCGAGCTAATAATCAATTACACAGAAGCCCGCTGCTGCGAGCAACCGCGTCCGTAGGCTCAAGGTAATACACTGCGAACTTCCATTTATGATGCGGAGGTTAGAGGTACAAAGCAACCAAAATTACGCTGAGAAATAATCACAATACACGCACCTCAAAGCGCAAATAAATTTTCGTATCTTCACGCATTTAGTGGTATTTTAGGCGTGTTGCGAACATCGCACAGTTGTTGTCATTAACACAACAAATAAGAACGGTGAAGGTAATCGGCATAAAGTTGTTTTAGCTTACACCGCGTTAAAACTGCTTATGAGGAGGATTTATGAATAAGCGATTTGGTAAGATCGCCAAGCCCTTGTTGACCGCGGCCATCGCTGTGAGCACGGGTTTAGGCGCGAGTAGCACGACCTTTGCCCAAAGTGAAGGCCGCAGTGCATCCTCAATTTTGTTAGAAGAGATCGTGGTAACCGCTCGCAAGCGCGAAGAGTCTTCGTTTGATGTGCCCGTGGCGATCACCGCGTTAAGCTCAGATCAACTCGATGTATTGAAAGTGCGCGACCTTGAAAGCTTAGCGGTCGGGTTGCCCAATGTGTCTTTCGACGACATTGGCACAACACCGGGCATCGCTAACTTTTCGGTACGTGGCCTAGGCATCAACAGTTCCATTCCGAGCGTTGACCCCACCGTTGGTACATTTGTAGACGGCGTTTACTTGGGTACCAATGCTGGCGTGGTATTTGATGTGTTCGATTTAGAGAGCATCGAAGTACTGCGCGGCCCACAAGGCACGCTATTTGGCCGTAATGTAACCGGCGGTGCTGTGATGCTCAATTCAGCACTACCGGGTGAAGAGTTCGGTGGCAAAGTGCGCGCTGCATGGGAAACGGGTGGCGAAGAGCCAACTGCGTATCTGATGGGTTCAGTCGGGGGTCCAATTAACGATCAGTGGGCCGCCAAGATTTCCTATTATGGCAGCCAAGACGATGGCTATTTTAAGAACCTTCGCGATGGTCAAGCGATTGGCAAAGCCGACACCACGGCTGTGCGCCCAATGGTAGTCTGGACGCCAACCGATTCGGTTAGCTTAACCATGATCTATGACTATTTTGATTTAGAGGGCGATGGTCCCGCTGGTCAAAACCACGTAAACGGATTAGGTATCAGTAACGCGGCCACCAATTTCGATCGCAATAGTTTTGATGTATCGATTGATGAGGTGGGATCGAACGATGTGCAATCTGATTTCTTCCGCGCCAAACTGGAAATTGATACGGCCAACGGTACATTAACCAATATTTTCGGTTACCGCGAATACGAGGCAGCTACTGCGTCCGACATCGATGCCACGCCAATCAGCTTGTTCCATGCGCCCTCTGGTTTATTGTTCGAGCAAACGAGCAACGAGCTAAGATGGTCTGGTCAAGCAACTGAAAAAGCACAATTGACTACTGGCGTATTCGTTTACAAAAGCGAAATGGTTTACTCTGAGCAGCGTCGTTTACTAGGCGTGGCGGCACCTCCAGGATTCTTCGCGTTGACGCAAGACGGTGGTGGTTTGTACAACGTAGATACATTTGGCTTGTTCGCGTCGGTGGATTACTCACTGACCGATCAGCTAACGTTGAACGTTGGCGCCAACTACACTGACGAGCGCAAGAGTGCACAAATCGCCTCCTTGGTACGTAATGTGAACCGCCCTTGTAACACCCTGTTAAATCAGTGCCCATTCGATTTCGAAGATGATGAGAAATGGGATAACCTATCGCCAAAAATCGGTCTTACTTACGATTATAGCGATGCGACAATGATCTATGGTCATTGGACACAAGGCGTACGCTCAGGCGGTTACAACTTGCGCAACACCGCAATCGACACGGTAAACTTTGGACCTGGTCCATTTGATGAAGAAACCGTTGAGAACCTAGAAGTTGGCTTCAAAACGCAGTTAGCGAATGGTTCTCGAATTTCGGGTGCCGTGTTCCAAAATCAAATCGACGATATGCAACGCGAAATTAATCTCGCCGACCCGATCGCTGGTGTGGTTCAAGTAATTCGTAATACCGCCGATGCCACGATCTCTGGTATCGAGTTTGAAGGCTTGTTCCCGTTGACCGACCGCATTTTACTCAATGCTTCGTTAGGTTATCTTGATCCAGAATACGATTCGGTTACATTCGATCTAAATGGAGATGGAGTCATTAACGATACGGATAAGGGTCTTGGTTTGCCACGTGCGGCTGATTTGACTTATCAAGTAGGTCTGACTCTTGATTCGCAAGTGAGCGACTGGGGTACGTCAACCGCCCGTGTAAGTTATTCATATCGCGATGAGTCGTTTTACACCGATAACAATCTTGGCTTTATCAACGAGCAAGGCATTCTTGATGCAGGCATCGACTTCTACTCAAATGATGGAAGCTGGGCATTCGGTATCTTTGGGCGCAACCTCACAGATGAAGTAAAGCATGGTGGCGACACGCAATTGCCTACACTACTTGGGCCCATTCCTTTAGGCGGTACTTTTTCGCCTCTCGCGAAAGGCCGTACTTATGGTGTGGAAGTTACGTATAACTTCTAGTTTTACAGTAGTACAAATAGAAAAGCCCGACTGCGCGAGCAGTCGGGCTTTTTTATTCTCACGCACTATTTCCTCGCCATGCTACCCAGCTCCTGAGTTAAGCTTAACGTGAGCCAAAGCGCTTACTCAAACCCTCGCGTGAATTTACACAGCGCGTGTCCGCAGAAGACAAAGGGATGTTGCTGTGCTTAAAACTGAACAAACCCAGCTTAGAAAAACAACAAATAAATCAATCCAAAGTACAGAAAGTATTTAGTCGCTACATACAATGGCTTGTTCCACTTTTTAAAGAGCCGTGCATACACGCCTAAACCGTGAACATGTGAAAATGCGCGGTTAACGGCACCTACGCGCTCCCCTTCTTCGTTTTCGGTCACTGTATGACTCATAAGCACCCTACTCACCCATCGATTAAAGCGATCTATCGGCGCGAAGCGCATGGGGCGATGCACATCACAAAACAAGATGATGCGCATCTGATCGGTATTGTTATGCGCCTCGTGGATATACGTTTCGTCAAACAGGACATCTTGACCATCACGCCAAGAATGCCGCTCGCCATCGACTAAAATATAGCAATCGTCGCTATTGGGGGTAGACAAACCTAAGTGATACCGCAGAGATCCGGCATAGGGGTCCCGATGAGGAGACAACACCCCACCGGGCGGCAAACTGGCAAACATTGCGGCATTAATGCCGGGTACTTGTTCGAGCAACGCCACTGTTTTTGGGCAATCGCGCAGGGCCGACGGTAATGGGTCGCCGTACCACTTCAGGTAAAAGCGGGTCCAACCCGTGCGAAAAAAGGAGTTGAACCCAACGTCATTGAGTTTGTCGGACTTTTTGATCGCGCCTTTGTCCGCCAACTGCAGCGCCTCGTCATGAATTGTCTGCCAGTTTTCACGCAAGAGCTTTAACTCTTCGATGTCATCGACCTTAATAATTGGATCTGCTTTTAACTTGGAAAACAGATTCATCAACAGGTTATACGTTGCCAAATAATTCGTATGTGTAAGCGCCTGACGGGGCACCGAGAACCTGACCTT
>CAYOXK010000086.1:0-11532 GCA_964407915.1 uncultured Gammaproteobacteria bacterium | reverse complement strand
ATATGAGCGGACATCTGTCCACAATTAACCAGTCCGTCAAACCGTGGCAACCTCAGAGCCGAATTTGGTTGCAGAAAGGCACATAGCTGCCAACTGATGAGGTAATTTCAAAACATGGTAGTCAGCCAAAACTAATTCGGCTCTGACCCCTTTAGCTACCCCTTTAGCTACCCCTTTAGCTTCTGACCCCTCTTAGTTGTATGCATATCGTGCGCGCAATGCCTCGGCGTGTTTAGGGTGGGCGTTAATGCGCGAAAAATCCCCTTTAATGTGCGGCAAGTCGACGAGTCGCTTATCCATCACTTTGAACCATAGCGGTGGAAAATAGGCAATAAAGTACATCGTGAAATAGCCTGCGGGCAATTCGGGTAAATTCTCGAAGCTGCGCAAGCTCTGATACGGGCGTGAGGGATTAGCGTGGTGGTCGGAATGGCGTTCCAATTGAAACAACATTAAATTACTGAACAAATGATTGGTGTTCCAAGAATGGTGTGGCTGACACCGCTCATACTTTCCATTTTCCTTACGCTCTCTGAGCAATCCATAGTGCTCAATATAGTTGGCCGACGTTAATTGCATCCAGGCCATAAAATTATGCACGAGTAAAAAGAGCAACACGGGCCATCCAAATGCGATTACTAGGCTTCCCTGGACCAATAGGGTGAGTCCATAGGATTGCAGAATATGGTTGTGCGGCGACCAAAACCCGAGCCCTTTCTTAGCCAAGCGGTCACGTTCAGCGCGCCAACCGCGCAACGCGGCACCAGGTACTTCACGCAAAGCGAAGGCATAAATATTCTCGCCCATGCGCGAGCTCGCAGGATCCTCTGGGGTAGAGACGTCGCGGTGATGGCCTAAGTTGTGCTCAATGCAGAAGTGGCCATACCCACATACGGCCAAACTAATGCGCGCCCATAAGCGATCGGCCTTGGAGTTTTTGTGCCCAATCTCATGCGCCGTATTAATACAAGACCCACTGTACATGCCAGCCACAATGGCAAAACTAATGATGGCCCACACCGGCAGCGGTTCCACGCCCACGAACCAAGCACTAATTATCAGTACAATAAAATGTAAGGGAATGCTCGCCTTGAGCAGATTCTTATAGTACGGATCCGCATCTAAGAGCGGCACAATTTCTTCGGGTGGATTGGTTTTATCCGTGCCCATTAAATGATCCAAAATTGGAATCAACACGAACGTGATCAACAGTGGCGCTAGCAACATCCATGGTGAGTTCACTTGGTAGTAAGCCCAAACAACCACGACGGGAATTAGCGGTAACAGCACCGAGGCTATCCATAAATAGCGTTTACGATCGGCAAATTCAATGCGCCCTTTTACGGGATCTGTTATGGCATACATAGCGAAGCTCCTTTGGTTTTGGTACATAGTAAATGAAGCAACAAATACTTTAAATTGCATTAAATGACTATTTAGTTATCATTAACTGCCATGAATGGCGTGTTAATTTCCGTTTTAACGTCAATGCTCGATTACTTCGCTCCGTAATTATGCCTGCCAAGCATCAATTTGCTACTGCCTACATCAAACTGATTCTCGCCGCCGATCCCGCGCTTGGCGCAAATCTTCGCCACCAATTTACCGAACTGTCTGACCTCGCGCTCGCTGCCAATTTTGTAGAGGGTGAATTAGTCGAGCGCTTATTTCCGGCCTTGGAACGCGCGGGTGTGCCAAGTATCGCTTTGCAGTTTAACAAACAACTTTACTTTACCAGCCATGGTCCACTAGGGTTTGCAGCCCTATCTGCGCCCGATTTACGCACGGCGCTGAATACCATCGTACAGTTTAGCGCTATTCGCAGCACACTCTTTATAACCACTCTTTATGAAGATCAGCGCGTGCTCAAAATTGTGACCCGCGTGCACTCAACCACCCCCTTAGTGCAACGCTGGCTGAGCGAAGTATCAGTGTTAGTGGCGCGTTCGATCATCGAAGCCGTCATGGCTTACGATGTTGGCAGTCATGTACGCATTCAATTTGCCCACGCGGCTCCCCCCTACGCCGAGCAGCTAGACCAGCTGTTCAAAACCCAATGCCTGTATGCTCAACAGGAAACAGCCATCAGCATTCCAGTTGCCTGGGGTGATGCGCGATGCCCCACGAGCGAAGCATCGAGCTTTCTCGATAACGTACAAAAATGCCGTCAGCTTTTAATTCAAAACAACACCGAGCTAGATTCTGCGAAACGAGTAAGGCAATACCTCGAGCATTTCTTTGCCTCGCGCTACGCGCTGCGCATAGAGCGCGGTCCGTACCGTGCTCACCAGACATCCTCGCCGCCAACGCTTGCCACCATTGCTGATTCGCTCGCGACTTCTACTCGCACGCTGGCACGGCGCTTAGACGCACAAGGCAATAGCTTTAAGTTGCTCTTAAGCACCACGCGCGACCAACACGCCACGCAATGGTTGCAATCAACGCACCTAAGTATTGGTGACATCGCTCATCTGCTGGGCTACCAAGAATCGGCCAACTTTACGCGTGCCTTTAAGAATTGGCACGGTATCGCGCCTGCGCAATGGCGTAAACGCAACGCAAACTCGCGCAGCATTGCATTCGAGCATGCCCCGCCGATTACTGGGAATCTTGACGACTGAACCCGTAAAGACAATACTCTGCCCTCACTAAATTTAACCAGCCGAAATAGCAATGACCACCCTGTTAAGCCCTTTTGAAATAGGTTCTCTTAAATTAAAAAACCGAGTCTGTATGGCACCGATGACTCGCAATAAATCACCCAACAATGTGCCAGGCGATAATGTCGTTGAGTACTACCGTAAACGGGCTGAAGGCGATGTTGCTTTAATAATCACTGAGGGCACTTGCCCGGGCCATAAAGCGGCCAGCGGTTACCCAGACGTACCTTTTTTTGATGGCGACGAGGCCTTAGCGGGCTGGCAACGTGTGGTCGACGCAGTGCATCAAGAGGGTGGCAAAATTGCGCCGCAAATTTGGCATGTTGGCGCTCTGCGTCGTCCCGGCATTGAACCTGGCGGCGACACCCCGGGATACAGTCCTTCGGGCATGGTTGTGCCCGGTAAAGTGGTCGGCCATGTGATGACCAAACAGGATATTAAAGACACCGTCGCGGCGTATGCGCGCGCCGCGAAAAATGCCCAAGCAATCGGCTGTGACGCCCTAGAAATTCACGGCGCACACGGCTATTTAATTGATCAGTTTTTTTGGGAAGGCACCAATGTTCGCGACGACGAGTACGGTGGGTCACCCAGTAAAAGACAGCGTTTTGCGATTGAAGTAATCGATGCGATGCGCAAGGAAGTGAGCGATGACTTCCCAATCATCCTGCGCTTCTCGCAGTGGAAGCAGCAAGAGTACGGCGCACGCCTAGCGGCCAATCCGCAAGAGCTTGAGGCGTTTTTGACGCCATTATCACGGGCTGGCGTGGATATTTTTCATGCGTCACAACGGCGCTTCTGGGAACCTGAGTTCGACGGCAGCACGCTTAATTTAGCGGGCTGGTGTAAAAAAATTACTGGCAAACCGAGCATGACCGTGGGAAGTGTTAGCCTCGATTCGGACTTTATCTCGGGCTCTAGCAAAGGAGAGTTTAGCGAAGCTGGCATCGCGAGCCTTGATGCCCTGCACGAGCGCTTAGCCAACGACGAGTTCGACCTAGTTGCGGTGGGCCGTGCCTTAATCGCTAATCCAAACTGGGCGCAAAAAGTAGCGCAAAACCGCTTTGAAGAACTGCTGCCATACCAAAAAGAAATGTTAGCGGAGCTCAACTAACGTCACCCAGCGTTACTTGGCATAGGTTTCTAGACGATTGTTAGCTAACTGGATGAAATGTCCAATATTTACAGAGTTTTGCGTAAAATTAGGCACTCAACGCCGTTGCTTGATTTAAACTTATGTAAGAGTTTGCAGTCGTTCTCTGTGCCATTGCCGTATTGTGCGCACAGGGTGTGCGCCCCAGTACAGGACAACAAAGCCTAGTACAACCAGTACGTACCATAGCAACTAATTAACGTAAATGACCACAACCCTAACGTAAATGACCACAACCGGGCAAGTAATATGTCGAGAGTCTTAAAGCGTAAAATGGCTGAAGCGGAATCGTATAAAGAGTGGAGTGAGTACGCCATTCAATACGATGAACGAACAGGAATGGACAAGTGGAAGTCGCAAGAAAAATGTGACTTGTACGACTACAAATCGATTCGCAATCGTCTAGACACGCTGCGCACGTTTCGCGAAGCGAACGACAACGCGGCGTTGTTGTTCACTCTTAATGAGGGCATTCATGGCAATCTAGGCGGCATGGGTCGCTCGAGCCTTTACCGTGAAGCAAAATTTGGTACTAAAGATTTAATTGTTGAGTACACCAATGAGGTTGCGGCGGCTCTAGAACACTTAGCGCAGCCGCGTGCTAAGGGCATTACGATGCTGGAGAAAATTGACTTTTTCCATCGCGCTAACCTGTGCTATGGGCAGTCCGCACTGATGTTAAGTGGTGCTGGAACCTATCTGTTTTTTCATATAGGCGTGCTCAAAGCACTCTGGGAACAAGATCTCATTCCTGACGTAATCTCTGGAGCGAGCGGTGGCGCGATCGTTGCAGCGGTAATCGGCACGCGCAAGCGCGAAGACATTCCTGAAACGTTTGATCCCGAATTCTTATCGTTCGACGGCGAAATCGACTCACTGCTCAGCCGCTTAACGCCGAGCAAACGGACCAACATTGCCGATCGGGGCTTACAAAAAATCATTGCCTCGCTGATTCCCGACATTACATTTGCCGAGGCGTATGCCATTTCGGGCCTCAAAATTAATATCTCGATCGCCCCCGCCGAAAAGCATCAAAAATCAAGACTGTTAAACGCCGTTACCACGCCCAATGTTATGGTGCGTGAGGCAGTACTAGCGTCGAGCTGTATTCCCGGTCTTTTTAATCCCGTTACCTTAGCCGCGCGCAATGTAAAAGGCGAGCGCGTGCCCTACCTACCCACCCGCAAATGGGTGGACGGCTCACTGAGCGATGACCTTCCCATGAAGCGCTTGGCAAGGCTGTACGGGGTAAACCACAATATAGTGAGCCAAACGAATCCCTTGGTTTTACCGTTTATTCGTGCTGAGCGCGGTGGCGATGGCGTAATTGCCACCATCACGCAAACGGGCTTAGACACCTTTAAGCAGTGGGGCTTAGCCGCTTCGCATTTGTTGCAGCGTCCGCTCAATGATGCGTCACCCCTGAGTAAAATTATCAATGGCTACATCTCATTGGTATCGCAAACTTATACGGGCGACATCAACATTTTGCCAGCGCAACGCATCCTTAATCCAACCACGGCGCTGTCAACACGTTCGACTCAGGAAATTATTGAATTGATGCACGAGGGCGAGCGCTCGGCCTGGCCACATATTGAACGCATTCGAGTGCAAACCCACGTGAGCAGCACTTTGCAAAGGCTCGTCAACAGCCTAGATAAGAGCTTGTGGAGAAACGCTCTGAATGGCGGCATTGCAGCCAAACGCAAGCCTGCCGAGCGACTCAAGCTCGTTAGTGATAGCGCAACGTTTGATGATGACGCGGCGGACTCTTCAGCCAAAGCATCTTAAAGCCGAGACTGTCCTCAGGGAATAAAAAAAAGGCTCGACACCGCTTGGTGTCGAGCCTTTTTTATGCGCCCACTATTTGAGCGTACTATTGGTTAGTGGTGGCTAATAGTTAGTCGTCCTTTTTACGCATACGTCGACTAAAGTCTTCGATGCTCTCGGCTGCATCACGCAGGCGAGCGGGAATATCCATAAACGAATTAAGGCCTCCGCCAAAGCGCTCTTTAAACTCTTCCATACGTTCCTCTAACGAACTCTTGCCTTTTGACACAGACTCTTCGAATTCTTCTTGCATGGCCTTGCCGCGTTCAATTAATTCAGCAATTCGCTTTTGACTCTCGGCATTAATTTCCTCGTAGCGCTCTTGCACATTGCCATAGCGGTCCGACATTTCTTCGAACGCGCGTGAATACGCTCCTAAGCCGGCGAGCCAAATGTTGCGAGCCATTTTTTCGGCTTTATCGCCCGACAATCCGCTTAAATTTTCTTGCAAGAGTGCTTGCACTTGCGCGATACGCCGCTCAACTCCCTTCGCCGCTTTCTTAGCCTCCTTTTTTGAGGACTTAGTCGCAGACTTGGCCTTCGCCTTAGCTTTACTTTTGGCTTTTACAGCCTTTTTCTCAGCTTCTTTAACGGCCTTTTTACCGGCCTTAGTCGCCGATTTCTTGGCGCTGCTTGCAGCTTCAGTCACCTTCTTGGCCTCAGCTTTTACGGGCGCAACTGCTTCAGCCGCCTTCTTAGTAACCTTTTTAGTCACTTTTTTAGCGACTTTCTTGGTCACTTTTTTAGCCGTCTTCGCCGCTGTTTGCACGGATTCAACCACGCCGTCTTGTGCAGGTGTTTCCGTCTTGCTTGGCTTGTCTACGGCAACTGAGGCACTTTTAGTGGTGGCTCGGGTCGTTGGTTTGTTAGCACTGGCGGTCGGCTTGTTGGCACTGGCAGCAGGTGCTTGAGTAGACGTAGCAGGAGCCACGCTCGCAGCCGGTGCAGCGGTGTTAGCCGCAGGGCTTTCCTCGGTTGGGGTTTTGTTTTCAGTTTCGTTAATCATGTTTTCCTCGTTTAATTTGTTCAATGTTGGTGCCGTGTGCTCGTTGTGCAAATACCCGTAATGACCAATCTTTACAAACCGTCAAAACAAATTGTCGGTTTGTAGCAACATGCATTCGGCACGCCCGAAAGGGGCATTTTTAAAAGCTCAAGCAAGATGCTTGTCTAATTGTCGATTAATCTCGCTGCTCAGTTTCGGGCCAAAGGCGCGGGTTAATAAGCTGAGCTTTACGTCAATGTTAAGTTCTCCTTCGCGCGGTTCTACGCGGGCCTTAACACCTGTAGTATGTTGATAGATGTAGCCGTTACCGTCGGCCGTATAGCTGCCGCCCATTTTAGTCACTAGGCGTTCGAGTAGATCTTCAGCAACGACCCGACATTGATCGGCATCCATATCGAGTTGTCGACATACTTTAATGTTGCTCATGGTGATACTCCCAATGTGTTCCAAAAATTAAGTAACGATGTGAAGTGTCGTGTCGCTGCGCACAATGCCTCATACAGTGTTGCATATGGTGGCATCTACAAAAAAGGTAAGAAGTGCAAATACAAATGCTCTTCGATACTGGCTGTTTTGTGCTCCTGATCTAAGCGTATTAACCCGTCGTAGCCACCAAAGTGAATCAAGGTGTAGAGCAAATTGCCCGCCAGCAGTTTTGCTGCATCGTTTGCATCGGCCACCTTGGATTTGTTCATCACTAGTGTTACCAACCCTATCAGCGCTTTGTACAGCAACGTAAGTAGTTTAGAGAGTGGCTCGCGCAAATTTGGGTAGCGCTCGTTAATGCCGCGAATATCCTGACTAATAAACTTAAATTGCTGCAAAACGTCTGACACAACCGCTAAGCCCGCCAAGGTTTCCTTGGTATCGCCGGTAGCCTGTGCGGTTATTTGCTGCAGCGTTACCAGTACTCTGGCGTGAAACTGCGCATACAACTCTTCAACGATCTGTTCTTTGCCCTTGAAGTGGTAGTACAAATTGCCAGGGCTGATATTCATTTCGTTCGCGAGATCAACGCTCGTAACAATGCTTTCGCCGCGCTCATTGAGAACAATGAGCGCAACATCAAGAATTAAATCGCGCGTGCTAACTTTGGCCATGTTGTCAGTGTAGTAACAATCAATAAAACTCTCAACGTATAGCCATGCACTTGTGCCTTGCGGTTGATCAAAATGCCTAAACAGCGTATCACCGAGCACCCGTTTGAGGGCTCGGTGATCTATTGACGACACCTGCCAATTAAGCCTTTTTGCTAAAGCGTTTGCTCACAGAATCGAGCGTGTTCGCAACGTTCTCTAAGCCATCAGCAACGCCAATTTTCTCGCTCAATTCGGCCACTTTCACTTTTAAACTTTCCACGCGCTCATTCATGCGAGTTTCAAAAGCGGCGCGTCCTTCTTTAAGGTTAGCTTCAGCATCGGCTTGAACTTTATTGCCGCGCTCAACTAGCTCGTTAAATAGGTCGGTACCTTTTTGCGACACTTCCGCAATTTGCTCGTCAATTGAATTACGTAGCAAATTAACTTCTTCTACCGAGCGGTCAACAGCGCCTAAACCGGCGAGAGCTGTTTGCTTAGCCAGTTTGCGCGCGTCTTCCAAGCGGGCTTGAAACGTGGCGCGTAAAGATTCAATGGAAGACTCAGCTTTTACGCTGGCTTGCTTAACCACTTTTTCTGGGCTTTTTTTAGTGTTGGCTTTTTTGGTTGTCATGGTGTGACTCCTGAGTGTGACTGTGTTAATGCGTTTAATAAATAATAGTGCTGAGAGATGACATCTTCAATGCAACCAAGCAATCTACTATATAGATTAAGGTGGCGCAGATAGAGCAATTCAATGGATTGAGTGTAATGCGATCAATTAGAATTCGCCCCCTAATTAGAATACCCTTTCTAATTCCCTTCGCCCTAGCCCAACAACACATCCTTGGCTTTATTAATTTGCTTCGCCAGCGCATCGCTGCCACCTCGATCGGGGTGCAGTTTTTGTATCAACCGTTTGTGCGCCAGCTTAACCTGCTCGGGCGTCGCATCCACTGCCACACCCAAGATCTCGGCCGCATGTTGTTTGCTCATTCCGGCTTGAGGTGCGCCTGCGCGGCCGCTATCGGAACTGTGCTGCTGGTCGCCACTCGTAGGCGCTTGCCCGAACAGTTTTTTGAACATCGGTAAAAAGCTCGCAAGCTGCACAATGCGTCCTGCCACCGCCAATAAAGCCGCCAGCACACCCATTACCCAGGGTGCTCTGCCCGTCATCACCAGAACGAGCACCAGCAACGCAACACCACCCAACAGCCAATTTTTAGTCATGCTCTTGCGTTGCGCCTCGGGCATCCGAGCCAAGTGCCGCTTAGCCCAGATATAGGTCACAATGATGGCAATAATCAGTAAAGAATAAAACACTTGGCACTCCTCAAGCTCCAATACGCGGGCATCACTCGCGCTTAATCGACGCTCTGAGTATACTACTTTATTCCTGAACCTAATCGCTTCGAATAGCGCCTTCCATGGCCCAACAAGACTCCCCTTCTATTGCGCAACAACTGTGTCAATTTATCAGTGACTCACCCACACCGTTTCATGCGACGCATTCGCTTGCCACGCTGTTCACAACGGCTGGCTTTGTGGAGTTAGACGAACGCCAGCGCTGGTCCCTGCAGCCAAAAGGCAAATACTTTGTACGACGCAACGACTCATCGTGTATCGCGTTCACCCATCCCGAACAGGCCAAGCAGGGCATTAAAATGGTGGGCGCGCACACCGATAGCCCCTGTTTGCGTATAAAACCCAATCCCGATTTAAAATCTAACGGCTACTGGCAACTCGGTGTAGAGGTGTATGGTGGTGCGCTACTCCACCCGTGGTTTGATCGCGACCTATCAATTGCCGGTCGGGTAAGTGGCACATTAGCGTCGGGCGAAGCCTTTAGTGAATTAATTGACTTTAAACAAGCGATTGCCAGCATCCCTAGTCTCGCCATTCATTTAGACCGCACGGCCAACGACACCAGCAGCATAAACCCGCAAAAGCACTTACCCATAGTGCTCGGGCAATGCAGCGAAGAACCGTCCTTTAAAACACTGCTCCTACAACAGTGTCGCGCCGACGCAAAGCAGATACTGGACTACGAGCTATCGTGTTACGACACTCAGGCGCCGGCGATCGTTGGCTTACATCAAGAATTTGTGGCTTCAGCAAGACTCGACAATTTGCTCAGTACGTACATTGGTGCGCAAGCCCTAATCGACGCCCAGGCGGATCACTGCGTGCTATTTATTGCCACCGACCACGAAGAAGTAGGTTCGGCGTCAACCAGTGGCGCGCAGGGGCCCTTTTTAAAGTCGGTATTAGAGCGTTTGAGCGACGATGCGCAATCGTTAAGCCAACTGATTCGCAACTCGCAATTGGTCTCTTGCGACAATGCGCACGCTTTGCACCCCAACTATGCCGACAAACACGACCAGAACCATGGACCGAAAATAAATCATGGCCCTGTTATAAAAATAAACAATAATCAACGCTACGCCACAAGCAGCGTCACGTCGGCGCGCTTTCAGCGCTTATGCCAACAATGCGACATACCTTTTCAACAGTTTGTGGTTCGCAGTGATATGAGTTGCGGCAGCACCATTGGGCCCATTATCGCCACGGCGCTGGGCATTGAAACCATCGACATTGGTGCGCCTCAATGGGCCATGCACTCCATTCGAGAAACCGCGGGCACACAAGACTGTGAATATTTGTACAAAGTGCTGAAATGCTTTTACCAAAGTATTGACTAGTCTCGCTTGAGCGCTAAACCTGCTTGCAATGCAGCAACACTACGGTACAGCACAGCGTTTGTAGTAAAATAGAAAGCGGCTTACGGAATTATTATGCACTCGGAACTTCTGGAACAAGGCGTTAGCCTATTAATTTACGGCATGGGCACGGTGTTCGTATTTTTAATCATGCTGGTGTTTGCCACTAAGGCTATGTCGGCACTAGTGCGCACAGCAACCCGCGACTCCGCGCACGCCGCTGCCACCACGGAAGATCGTGGCTTAGTGAACACCGATTCGGATATCAACGACGATATCAAAACCGCCATCCAACAGGCCATCAGATTGTATCGCCAACATCACTAGCGCGAGCGGTATTGGGCGGAGCCTTGTGGGTGCGCACTTGCCGCACATCAGACCAAAACTCATTGAAAGGGGCAGTGTGTGAAACGCCACTAGCGCTGCATCTAACTAGGAATTTAAAAAATGGCATCGACCAAACTGGGTATAACGGAAGTTGTATTACGCGACGCACATCAATCACTGCTGGCAACGCGCATGCGCATCGACGACATGCTGCCCATTGCCGACAAATTGGATGCGGTTGGGTATTGGTCGATGGAGTCGTGGGGCGGTGCTACCTTTGATGCGTGCATTCGTTACCTTGGCGAAGACCCGTGGGATCGCATTCGCGAAATAAAAGCAGTAATGCCCAACACGCCTCAACAAATGTTGTTGCGCGGGCAAAACTTGTTGGGTTATCGGCATTATTCCGACGACGTAGTGCAAAAATTTGTGGAGCGCTGCGCCATAAACGGGGTTGATGTATTTCGAGTATTCGACGCCATGAACGACATACGCAACATTACCACCGCCCTACAAGCGGTGCGCAATGTAGGCAAACATGCACAAGGCACGCTGTCGTATACCGTAAGCCCCGTGCATAACACGCAACTATGGCTGGATATGGCACGCCAACTGGAAGATGCTGGCGCGCATTCGATTTGCATCAAGGATATGGCGGGCTTACTCAAACCCTACGTGGGGTTTGAGTTGGTCAAGCAGCTTAAGCAGACGGTGGACGTACCCATTCAGTTGCACGCGCACGCTACCACGGGCTTGTCCA
>CAYOXK010000085.1:0-11620 GCA_964407915.1 uncultured Gammaproteobacteria bacterium | reverse complement strand
CGATGTGGTTGCGCTGTCTACAAGTTCGCTCAGCACGCGGTCGAGGGAACGACCTCGATCGATAATTTGCACGCAACAGCGCGCGGCAAGTAGACGCGTATTTAGCATTGGCAACCGCTAACCTTGGGGCGGATCAAGTGCATCAGGCGAGGCTGTAAAGCGATCCCCAATCCGCAGTTCAAAGCCGTTACAAAAAGCCGCAACATTAAGGACTTTGCCGCCGTCTTTTTGCAACTCGTGAATATGCAAAGTGCCATGGCCGCATCGCACGGTGATGGCGGATGGGCTGATGGCGGTTATCTGCCCAGAGGTTGCCGACTGGAGGGACGAAGAGGCTACTGCAGTGCTATTACTCGCACGCCAAATACGTATGCGTTGTCCGTGTATATAGGTTTGACAGATCGGCCATGGCACAAACGCTCTAATCCGCCGTTCAAGCACCGCCGCTGGTTCGTGCCAAGCAAGCAACGCTTCCGTTTTGGTTAATTTGTGCGCGTAGGTCGCTAACGATGAGTCCTGCGCAAGAGGTGCGTTTGCGGTGTTCGACGCGAGTGCATCGAGCACATCAACAATACCGATGGCGCCAAGTTCGGCCAATTTAATGTGCAAACTCGCCGAGGTGTCGCTCGCCTCGATGGATGTGGTGAGGGTTGCGAAAACCGGGCCTGTATCCAAACCTGCGTCCATGCGCATAATGCTCACTCCGGTTTGGGTGTCGCCGGCTTCAATCGCTCGCTGAATCGGCGCCGCGCCTCGCCAGCGGGGCAGAATAGAGGCGTGTATATTAATACAGCCCAGAGGTGGAATATCCAAAATAACTTGCGGAATGAGCAAACCATAGGCCACAACGATCATCGCCTGCGCATTAAGTTCGCGCAACTGCTCCGCCATGGGCGTGAGCCGCTCTGGTTGAAGTACGTGCAGTCCGTGCTCCAGCGCGGTCACTTTTACGGCGCTAGGTAACACCTTTTTGCCACGCCCTGCCTGTCGATCGGGCTGTGTGAGCACCGCCACTACTTCGTGACGTGCGGCTAAGGCTGTGAGTGCGGTCGCCGCAAAATCAGGGGTGCCAGCGAACAAGATGCGCATAGGAAAAGTTGGAGTTATTGATTGGTTGAGTGGTTGCGAAGGGCTTAAGCAAGCTCCTTGCTCATCTTAACCAGTTTTTTGCGCACACGGTCTTGTTTTAACCGTGATAAGTAGTCGACAAAGACTTTTCCCGCTAAGTGATCCATTTCGTGTTGTATGCATACAGCGAGCAAGCCCTCGGCTTGTAATTCGAAAATCTCGCCTTGCGTATCCAACGCTGTTAGAGTGATCGATTCAGCGCGCTTCACCGGCGCGTAATACTCGGGCACCGACAGGCAACCTTCATCGTAGACCTGTTCGCCGTCTTGCTTGACGACTTTCGGGTTGATGAGCACCAAAGGCGAATCACGCTCCTCGCTCAAGTCCATCACGATTACTTGCAGATGCACATCAATTTGGGTCGCTGCAAGGCCGATACCGTTGGCGTCGTACATGGTTTCAAGCATGTCCTCTACCAATTCTCTAATTTCGGCATTAACGTTTTCTACAGGTTTGGCAATGGTGCGCAACCGTTCATCGGGATACGTTAGGATTTCTCGAATAGCCATATGCAATAAGTTTGTTTCGCGTTTATTATCAAATTTAGTCCATGCGGGAGCCGGGGCACGCAGGGTGGACATGGGTGGAATAAGGAGCCCAGCGCTCTTGCCACAATCGCAACTAAAAATCGCAACTAAAAATCGCAACTAAAAATCGCAACTAAAATTGTAAATAGGCAAAAAGAGCTTAAGCGCCAAACCCACCCGATAGCCTAAACCATGTTATGTGTGAACTGCGTTCGGCCGTGTGAGCTTAGTAATCAATTTATTGCAATACAGTTTCGCAAAAAAATAGCTTACACTGTAGTTTACCTTGTTTACCTAACATACTAAATAATCAAGACTATTCTGTTGTTGTTTGGTTGTGCGCAGTGCGCAATAACATAACCAGAGTAATTGCAGCAGTTGGAGAGGCTTTGGAGAGGCTATAGATGACAAACCGCGAACAAAATGGGGCACGTTTTGGAACATTCAAGGTGCGACTGAATGTCTGTATTTTTATGTTTGTTCTGTTTGTACTGGGCGGGTCTCAACTGGCTTGGTCGCAGTCAGCGCCCGTTTTAGCCGATGATTATCCCGACCGCTATACCGTGATTGATGGCGACACACTCTGGGGAATTGCAGCACGTTTTTTGCGCGACCCATGGCGATGGCCAGAAGTATGGCAGGGTAACCCACAAGTTGAAAACCCAGATCTAATTTACCCCGGCGACGTGCTCATTATGAGCTTTGTAGATGGCAAACCGTCACTTCGCGCACTGCGCCGCGAGGTGGTTAAATTGTCGCCAACGGCTCGCGCAGAAGATTTTTTTGCGGCGATTCCGCCCATCGATCCGGCCGCGATTCAGGCTTACTTAAACGCCCCATTGGTCACCGATGATGAGGAGCTGCTGAAGGCCGGTTACATTGTGGAAGGCTTTGATAGTCGATTGCTGATGGGGAGGTACGATAAATTTTACGCCCGTGGGCTGAGCAATCTCGATGCGTCGGATTATCGCATTTTTCGACCTGGGCGGCATTTTGTTGATCCAATCACCGGTGAAAGTCTCGGTTACGAAGCCAAGCACTTAGGCGATGCGAAAATGCTTACGGCTGGTGACCCAGCTAAACTGTTGATCACGAAGTCGTTCGAAGATACGACCATTCGTGATCGCCTACGGCCCATTAAAGAGCAAGAAGCGCTGCCGTTTTTTTATCCAAACGTGCCGCTCGACAGTTCCGTACAAGGGGTGATTCTAGAAACGTCAAATCGGGCGACTGAACTTGGCGCGCTCTCGGTTATCGCAATTAATTTGGGCGAGCGTGAGCAAATCCGGCCCGGTGATGTGTTGCGCATTTTTAGCCACCCGCGCAAACGCGAAGATCCCATCACGGGCGAGCGTTATTCCATTCCGGAGGAACGAGTAGGTCTGGCGTTAATTTTTCGCACGTTTGCCAAAGTCAGTTATGCAATCATTACCGATACCGAGCGGCAAGTGTTGCCGGGTGATATTTTGCGGAGCCCTGACTATGAACGCCCGCGCGCTGTAACGACTGAAGACTAAGCGTGAGCTCCTTACTGGCTTGCTTAGCACAAGCTGCGCGAATAATCTTTTAAGCATCGCTCCTAATGGGGTAACACGGTAGTCTCTGCTGGTAAGGCGCGGGAGGGTTGTTTTATGCCGCCGTCAAGCATTCGGAGATACCATGCAGCAGCGAGAGCGCGTACCCGCAAGTGATTCAAATGAGGACTTTCTCGGCGATGCACTATATCGCTGGGTTATTTTTAGTCATGACGCCAGATGGACTCGAGCGCAGAAGTATCAACTTCTGCAGGCTGCCCCCAATCCTCAGACATTTATTGATAAGTACAGCGCAACTAATGTAAGTGCTAATAGGGCGACTGACGAAGGTTTGAGTCTTGCCCAAATCGCCGCCGTCAACGAAACCCAAGCATTTTTGCGTAGGCCGAACCACCATTGCGTGGTTATAGGCGATAGTGCGTATCCGCAAATCCTTGCGCAGATTGTTGATCCTCCGCTGGTTTTGTACGCGATCGGTAATCTAGCCTTGCTAGCAGAGCCGTGTGTTTCGATGGTGGGCTCGCGCCGCCCTACCGAGCTAGGTACTCGTGCAACGCAGGTGCTTGCGGCCGAACTCAGTGAAGCGGGCATAACCATTGTGAGTGGCTTGGCCCTCGGTGTTGATGGAGCTTCGCATGCGGCCGCTTTGCGTGCGGGCGGCAACACCATTGCCGTGTTAGGGTGTGGCGCAGACGTCGTTTATCCTGCGCGCCACCGAGCGCTCTACGAGCGAATATGTGCAAATGGCTTAGTGCTTTCTGAGTATCTCCCGATGAGCCCAGCGTTGCCTTTTCGGTTTCCCGAACGCAATCGCATTGTAAGCGGCTTAAGTTTGGGCACCCTGATTGTAGAGGCGGCTGAGCACTCTGGAACATTGATTACGGCACGATTCAGTATTGAGCAGAATCGAGAACTCTTTGTGGTGCCTGGTAGTTATTTTAGCCAGCAGTATGTTGGCTCGCATACACTGATTCAGCAAGGCGCGCACTTAGTAACGAGTTCGGCAGACGTGCTAATCGAACTTGCTGCAGCATTGCGAACTTATTTAGGGGAGCCGCTAGCGAGAATTCAATCTCAGCCCCAGGTAGAGTCAAGTGCGATTCTTGAATCGGGCAGCGCTAATTCTGGGCGAGCCGTGGTCGATAATGGTAGCCAGAAAGTGATACAACTGTTGGCGCGCGAGGCGATGACAACTGACGCGCTTGTGTTAAAAACGGGCTTGATGGCGCGCGAAGTGTCGGCTCTGCTGCTAGCACTCGAGCTGGATAACCTCATATCAAGGACCGCTGATGGGCGCTACTATAGTTGTGTTTCACGCTAAGTAACGGTCTCTGCGGTCTTCGGCATAAAGTCGACGAGCGCGTAATTGGACGAGACGTACAGCTAAACTTTAAAAACCAGCATCCAAATAAAGTTTGCATCGATTTTATGCGTTGATTTTGTGTACACTACGCTTAAGCCATGATTATTAAACGAGAGGTCGCGCGTGAAAGAAGACATGCTGGAAGTATTGATGTACCTCTTCGATAACTACATTGTGGATGGACTGAACAATTTTGACCCATCTCAGGAAGAGATTGCACAAGAGTTGTTTGGTGCCGGCTTCGATACAGACGACATCAGTAAGGCGTTTATTTGGCTAGAGGATTTGTTGGAGATTAGTCAGCAAGCCGATGAACCCGTTGTGGCGCAGAGCAATTTGTCGATGCGTATTTATACGTCTGAGGAAAACGAGCGGTTGGGCGCGGCGGGTCAACATCTTTTAAATCGTCTCGTAAACCTTGGGGTGCTTAATCAGTTTTCGCGCGAGATGGTGATAGACCGAGTGATGGCTCTCGACAGTAGTGACGTAGATATTGATCACATTCGTTGGGTTACATTAATGGTTCTGAGTAATCAACCAGGCTTTGCAGAAATTGCCGAATGGGCCGAAGTAATCGTTACCGAAGGCGCCGTTCCGGTCATTCATTAATCCCGTCTTTACGGGCGCAAACATCAAAATTTCTTGCCCTTAACCGCGCTCGTGTGGATACTCGCGGCTTATTATTAAATTTTTCGGCCGGTTTTTAGGTCAGAATTAAGCCTTTAGTCGCGATGGGATGGTGCGGCGTAGTGGCCTTAGCGCTCAACTTTTCGGTAGGGCGGTTCTTGATTTAAATCAAATCGGACTTAATGATCGGCGAGCCGGATAATTTTTTTTACGGGTTTCGACTCGATTATCCAACCTTTTTATTCGTATCAATATGAACGGCTCATTGTGAGCTGTGACGCCAATTGGACTATTCATGGGCAAAGCGCTTGTAATCGTAGAATCACCCGCTAAAGCTAAAACGATTAATAAATATCTGGGGAACGACTACATCGTTAAGTCGAGCGTAGGGCATATTCGTGATCTACCGACCAGCGGGTCGGACAAAAACGCCGTGGACAAAAAGGAGCGAGCGCGTCAGGCAGCGATTACGCGTAAATTGTCTCCAAATGAAAAGGCCGCGCACAAAGCACAAA
Source organism: uncultured Gammaproteobacteria bacterium (assembly GCA_964407915.1). GTDB lineage: Bacteria > Pseudomonadota > Gammaproteobacteria > Arenicellales > Arenicellaceae > Arenicella. The sequence continues at coordinate 5,925 of CAYOXK010000085.1, read as the reverse complement.
AGGGACGCCAGCAACTCATTCGACGCATGGGTGTCGATCCTGATAATGACTGGGCCGCGCGCTATGAGATCCTGCCTGGCAAAGAGAAAGTGGTCGAGGAGTTAGTTAAGCTCGCGCAAAACGCAGACACTATCTATCTCGCAACCGATATGGACCGCGAGGGTGAAGCGATTGCTTGGCATTTGCAAGAAGCGATTGGCGGAGATCCTTCTCGATACCGGCGAGTGGTGTTTAATGAGATCACTAAAACCGCCATTAATGCTGCGTTTGAAAATCCGGGTCCAGTGGATATGCATCGCGTGCACGCACAGCAAGCACGCCGTTTTCTGGATCGCGTGGTGGGCTATATGGTGTCGCCGCTGCTGTGGGCGAAAATCGCGCGCGGGTTATCCGCTGGCCGCGTGCAGTCGGTGGCTTTACGCTTAGTCGTGGAGCGCGAGCGGGAGATCAGACGTTTTATTCCTGAGGAGTTTTGGGATTTGTTTGTCGATCTGCAAAATGCTCGGAATGAAACCATCTCGTTCGAAGTTAAAAAGCAGCGTGGCGAAGCGTTTAGGCCGGTCAATAAAGAACAAACGTTTGCCGCCATGTCGGAGCTTAAAGAGGGTGAATTCAGAATTGCCGAAATAAACGAGCGGCCTAACTCTACTAAACCAACAGCGCCGTTTATAACGTCTACTTTGCAGCAGGCGGCCAGTACGCGCATGGGCTTTGGTGTGAAGAAAACCATGATGTTGGCGCAGCGCTTATACGAGGCTGGCTACATTACCTACATGCGTACCGATTCCACTAATTTGAGTAAAGAAGCCGTAAGCGATTGTCGTGCCTATATCGCCTCAGAATACGGTGATAAATATCTATCTAAAGCGCCCGTGTCCTATTCCAATAAAGACAATGCGCAGGAAGCGCATGAGGCCATCCGACCGTCTGATGTACGTACCTTGCCAGCGCATCTCAGCAACGTTGATCGAGATGCTGAGCGACTCTACACACTCATCTGGCGGCAATTTGTAGCGTGTCAGATGAGTCCTGCACAGTTCTTGAGCACGAGTGTCGTCATTAATCATGGTGAATTTGAATTACGCACTCGCGGTCGGGTTGTGGTGTTCGATGGCTATCAAAAAATTCATCCGCCCATCGCCAAAAAAGATGAGGAAGGTGTACTGCCCGAAATGAAAGTTGGGGAAGTGTTGGATTTCAAACGTTTGAATCCGACGCAACACTTTACCAAGCCCCCCGCTCGATATACCGAAGCCAGTTTAGTCAAGGAATTGGAAAAGCGTGGCATTGGGCGACCCTCTACGTATGCTGCGATTATTTCGACGATTCAAGATCGTGGTTATGTAACGGTGGACCGACGGCGCTTTTACGCACAGAAAATGGGCGATATTGTTACCGAGAGGCTTGTCGAGAGTTTTACCGAGTTAATGGATTATGATTTTACTGCGTCCATGGAAAGCCGCTTAGACGATGTGGCAAAAGGCAAGCTGCAGTGGCGACAGTTATTGGATGACTTTTATATTGATTTCTCGCAAACCTTAATTAAGGCGCAGAATGATGACGACGGTGGGATGCGCCCTAATGACCCGACCGAAACCGATATTCAATGTCCAAGTTGTGGACGAGCAATGCAAGTTCGCACGGGCAGCACCGGCGTGTTCTTAGGGTGTTCTGGGTATAACTTGCCGCCGGCTGAACGTTGCAAAACGACTATGAATCTCGTTTCTGATGACGAAGTAGTGAATGTTGACGACGACGAAGAGGCCGAAGCGAAGTTGCTGATTAAAAAGCATCATTGCCAGATTTGTAATACCGCTATGGACGGTTATTTATTAGATGAAAACCGCAAATTGCATATCTGCGGCAATAATCCTGACTGTTCTGGATTTGAGGTAGAGCAAGGCTCCTTCAAGATTAAAGGTTACGAAGGTCCGGTGATTGAGTGCGATAAATGCGGCAGCGAAATGCAGCTTAAAAATGGTCGCTTTGGGAAATATTTTGGCTGCATATCTGCCGAGTGCAAAAATACTCGCAAATTGCTGCGCAGTGGTGAAGCCGCACCGCCAAAGATGGACCCAGTGCCAATGCCAGAGCTTAGGTGCCTTAAAGTTGATGACCATTATGTGCTTCGAGATGGTGCATCGGGATTGTTTTTAGCCGCTAGCGGGTTTCCCAAAAACCGTGAAACGCGCGCTCCACTTGTGACAGAGATTTTGCCGCATAAGGCTGAGATTGACCCCAAGTATAATTTTCTCTTTTCCGCACCCTCTGCAGATGATGACGGATTACCTACGGTGATCCGATTCAGTCGCAAAACGCAAGAGATCTATGTTCAGTCAGAAGAGGACGGCAAGGCTACCGGTTGGAAATCATTTTATGAGAACGGTAAGTGGGTGAACCAGGGCGAAAATACGCTCGCTAAGAAGCAGACCACGAAAAAAACAGTGACTAAAAAGAAGGTTACTAAGAAGAAAGCCACCAAAAAGAAGGTAACTAAAAAGCCAGCAACTGTGAAAAAGGCGGTCAAAATGAGCGCCTCTTAAGTCGTTGTACAGAGACAACGCCCAACGCAGGAGCGTCGCGCGTCATTTGCAGCGCTAGTTTTGATTGTTAAGCGAGATGCGGCCGTTGATAAGTCTAGCCAAAAGAATGGCCGTCAGCTTGGTGCGTGCGATCAAGGAGTCAACGGTGGCCTCTTCGCGAGACGAATGGGCGCCCGCGCCGTTTATGCCGAGGGTGTCGAAAGTGGGTAGGCCAACACCTTGTGCAATCGAGCCATCGGTGCCGCCGCCTGCGTAGCGGGTACCTAAAATAGGTTCACCAATCTCTTGAGACAAGCCCATAGCGTGGGCGATGATCCTGTCCACGGTGGGATTCACCGTTTTTGCGGGCCGATGTAGGTTCACCCATACCTCAGTTAGTGGCAGCTCGGGATACGCAGCATTGTTAACGAATTTTTGCGCCGCAATCTGCTCCATATTGGCTTTTAAGGCGGTGCCGGAAGCTTCATCGACAAAACGCATATCCACATAGGCCTCGGCGCAGCCAGGTACAGTATTACGTTTTTCGCCACCTGTCATAAACCCTACATTGACCGTGGTTTGGGTTGCATAGTTGGTTAACGCCTCAAGCTCGACTACTTTATGAGCCAGCTCTAAGTTAGCCGACACGCCATCAGCATGGGCTGCGCCGGCGTGGGCTTCGCGGCCTAGTATTTTTAGTCGCGCTTGTCCTAGCCCTTTGCGCGCACGGGCGGCAAGGTTTTCATATGAGCCCTCAAAGACGAGACCAACGTCGTGTTCGCGCGCTAATTGCTCGATCAATGGTCGCGAACCGAGCGAGCCGATTTCTTCGTCGCTGTTCAGTAATATGGTGAGGTTGCCTTGCTCTAGTATTTGCATCTCATGCAGTACCCGCAGGGCATTGAGCATAATCACGATCCCGCCTTTCATATCGGCAACGCCTGGTCCTTTTAACACCCCGTTGGGGAGGATTTCCAGTTTTTGGAACTCATCATTGGGGCCGAAAACCGTATCCAAATGACCGTTCAGTAATAGTCGTATCTTAGAGTTGCCGTTGCGCTGCGCGACGAGATGGTCGGCGAAATTTAAAGCGCTCTCCTGACAAGCCAAAATGGGGATCGCTGGCGATGCGTGCCGAGCGGTGTTGAACCCAAGTGCTTGTAGGTCCTTTTCAAGGAGGTCGCGATAGGTGTCCAGACCAGTAATGTTCTGTGTGCCAGTGTTGAGCTCTACGTGTTCTACGAGTTCGGCCAAAATTGCATCACGATGTATGTCTACCCACGCGATGATGTCTTGTTCGGTCGAATTGAGTTCGGCGGGAATGGCAGTGACATCCGGTATTGTTTGTGAAAAGCTGGCGTTTGACGTCAACAACATTAACGTGATCAAGACGGCGATCTTATGGGCGGTGGTTTTCACAAAGCGGGATATATTTGGTTGTGCGTGTTTGTTAAATTTAAGACTTAGCCTAAAGCGCTCGGTTAAAACAATCCGTCGGTTTCTTCGTCGGATTCTCTGATTTTTTGCTCTGGTTCATCGGCCTCTTCGGTCTCATTCGGGGCTGTATACATATCCTGATTCAGATCTTGCCCTAAGGCATCGGATGTCGACTCTGTGCTATCCACACTGTTGCCAGTGTAAAAGTCGGTCAGATAGTCAGATACAGTTTGTCCGTTGAGCAGATCGTCCGCGCGCAGAGAACCCTCCTGGATGCGCATCTTTAGCTTGTTTGCTACAACTAACTCGGGCACGAGAGGCTCAAGTGCGAAAAACTCAGGCACCGCCGCAGGATCTTCCTCATCGGTGCGAACGCCCGTCTCACGATGCACAAAGCCTGGTTCAATGTAGCTGGGAACAGACTCTGAGTCTATTGGTACGTCTTTTAAGCCTTCGCGCATATAGTCAACCCAGATGGGTAGCGCTGTACGACTTCCTGCTTCACCTTTGCCCATCGTGGCGGGATCATCGAAGCCCACCCAAACCGTGGTCGCTACTTGGGAGTTGAAGCCCGTAAACCAGGCGTCGATATAGTCGTTGGTCGTGCCAGTTTTACCCGCTAAATCGGGACGTTCCAATGCCAATGCTTTGCGACCAGTGCCTCGACGAATCACGTCTTTGAGCATGCTGACGGTAAGGAAATTGTTGGCACGCCCCATTACGCGAGGGGCGTCGTAGAACTCGGGTACTGCTAGCGCCGTGTCATCGCTCGCTTGCTCGGTCTCGATCGGTTCATCCAGTGCGCTTGAGTCCATCCCTTCGGCCGGTTCGAGCAAGGTGCTCATTTCTTGCGTAACGTCTGGAAACGGCAGGTATTGATCGTAGCATTCATCACAGAACACAGCTTTTGGGGCCGTGAAAAGTACATTGCCGTCGCGATCTTCAATGCGCTCAATAAAATAGGGCTCTACTCGATAACCGCCATTGGCCAACACGCCATACGCCGCCAACAGATCTAAAGGTGTTACACCTCCTGAACCTAAAGCCATTGTTAAAGAGGCATTGAAGCGATTCATATCCAAGCCAAAACGCTCCAAATATTCACGCGAGAAAGGAATACCGATGGCGCGCAGTAAGCGAATCGACACTAGGTTCATCGACTGGCTTAGTGCCTCGCGCATGCGCGTGGGGCCGTAAAACTTGCCTGAATAATTCTCGGGACGCCATACCGTGCCATGGGCTGGATCGGTCAGCACTATGGGGGTGCCGCTGATTAAGGATGCGGGCGTGAAGCCTTTGTCTAATGCAGCTGAGTAGATGAACGGCTTTATATTAGACCCAGGTTGGCGAATGGATTGTACGGCGCGGTTGTATTTACTGAGAAAAAAGTCATACCCACCGGCAAGTGATAACATTGCACCTGTGGCGGGATCTATCGATATGAGAGCGCCACTGACAGAGGGCAGTTGCGATAACTTAAATTGCTGTGCCTCAAACTCGAGTTGCGTGATGTCTGCCTGATCCGCGTCGAAGGTTGCTCGTAGCCTATCGAGGGTGGCTTGCTCTGTTTCGCGCAGCGTGCGCGGCGCTACATAAACCACGTCGCCAGGATTGAGAACCGTTTTTACATCCGTGATCCAGTCACCGAGCAGGTCCGCCGTTTTGTGTTTACGCGCCCAGCGCATATCTTCTAAGTCGAGAGTTTTTAGCCCAACTCCCTTAACATAGACTTGCGCGGTGGCCGTAGCCGCCTCGAGTACTAATGCCGGCGATTGTTCGACACTAGCTGGCAATTCGCTAAGGGCCGCTTCATACGCTTCAGACGGACTGCTCAAGTCCACGCTCAGCTGATCAAGGCGCACTTTTGTCACGGCCCCTCTGAATCCGTGACGCTGATCGTAATCGTGCAGGCCGCGCCGCAGCACGGTTTGTGCTTTTGCTTGCAAGCGTGAGTGGATTGTTGTGT